>CAZKJA010000250.1:0-6027 GCA_964552925.1 uncultured Treponemataceae bacterium | reverse complement strand
GCCTGATCCGCGCCCCGGACGGCACCGCGACGTGGGAGCCGCGCCACGTCCGCGTGGTAGCCCCGGCGTATGAGAAACGCTACGATTTCACCGTCGCCTGGCCGCCGGCGCCGCTCCAGGTGCGCCCGCCGTCCGCCGGCCCCGACGATCGCGGGAGCGACGAGCCTGCCGGCCGATACACGGCGATCGTCGGCGATCTTGCCCGCCGCATAGCCGCCGAGCGTTCTACAGTCGTATTCACCGACTCCCGGCGCCGGGTAGAACGGCTCGCCGCGATGCTCAACGAGAAGTCCGGAGACGGTACCGCGTGGGCTCACCACGGCTCGCTGTCAAAGGAAGTGCGCAAGGCTGTGGAGACAAGGCTCAAGGAGGGCCGCCTGCGTTGCGTTGTCGCGACGGGTACTCTCGAGCTCGGCATAGACGTCGGCGCCGTCGACCTCGTCGCGATGGCAGGCTCGCCATCGCGCGCCGACCAGGCTCTTCAGCGGGCGGGCCGTTCCGGGCATGCAGTGGGCCTCGCGAGCCGCGCCGTGCTCTACCCGTTCCACGGGCTCGACCTGCTCTGCGCCGCGGCCGCCGTCGGGGCGGCCCTCGAGGCCGAAGTCGACCCCGTCCGCCCTCCCCGCTGCCCACTGGACATACTGGCGCAAAGCCTCCTCGCTATTGTCCTCTTCGACGAGCGCCGGATAGATGAACTGTACGACGAGGTCCGCTCGTTCGCGCCTTTCGAGGACCTCGGCCGTGCCGATTTCGACGCCGTCGTGGGCCTCCTGTCGGGCAGGTACGCAGGCGCAAGGCTCAAGGAGCTCGCCCCCCGCGTGTACCTCGACACCGAACGGGGTGTTATGAAGGCGCGCGAAGGCGCGGCTATGCTCCTGTACTCCTCCGGTGGCTCGATCCCCGACAGGGGCTACTACGCGATGCGCCTCGCGGACGGGGGCACGAAGATCGGCGAGCTCGACGAGGAATTCGTCTTCGAGCGCAGGGTGGGAAACAGCTTCACCTTCGGGGCGCAGGCATGGCGGATCGTCTCGATCGGGGACGAGGCGGTGACGGTCGCGCCTCTGGACCGCGACGCAGACTTCATGCCGTTCTGGAAGGCCGAGAAGGCCGCCCGGGGCGGCTCCGTGGCCAGAAGGATGCTCGAGGCCTGCGCGGAGTACCAGCGCGAACCGGTCGCATTCACAGGACGCCTCGTCGCCTCCTTGGGATTCGACAAGGACGCCGCGGACGCGTTGTCAGACTTCCTCGCTTCACAGGCGAAGGCGCAGGGCGGAGCGCCCCTTCCATCGCCTTCGACGGTAGCCGTCGAGCTGTTCCAGGATCCGACGGGCAAGGCGGAGATGACAACTGTACTACTCCACACCCTGCGCGGGGCGGCCGTCAACGAGCCGCTGGGGCTGGCCCTGGGCGCGGCGATGGGCGATAATCTCGGCATGCGGGTGGACGTCCTGTCCGACGACAACTCGATACTCCTGGCCGCCCCCCTCGCCGGGCCGGATGAGGCCGAGAAAGCCCTGCGCTCGGCATTGACGGAGCTGTCGGAGTCCCGCGGTCTGGGCGTCAGGCTTCGCGAAAGCCTGGCAGGGAGCGCATCATTCGGCGCCGACTTCAGGGAGAATGCCGGCCGCGCGCTGTTGCTGCCGAAAGCGGGCTTCCGCAAACGCACGCCTTTGTGGGTAACGCGCTTGCGATCGAAGCGACTCTTCGAGAAAACCGCAGGGTACCCGGACTTCCCCATCGTCGCCGAAACCTGGAAAAGCGTTCTCGAAGGCCGCTTCGACCTCCCCGGCGTCACAGGTGTATGCTCCGGCCTTGCGGACGGCAGCATAACGCTCTCCATTTTCAGGCCCCGCGCGCCTAGTCCCTTCTCGAGGCAGTCCGGTTGGGCCGTAACCAACCGCTACCTCTACGAAGGCGACGGAATGCGGCCGGAGGGCGGCAGCATCCCATCCGGCGATGCCGCCATCGAAGCGGCTATGGACGACCCTTCCGCCCGGCCGGCTATCCCTGAGAACTTGCTGCTGGCATTCGGGCGCAAGCAACGAAGAGAACTCCCCCTCTGGGCCCCGCAGTCGCCCGACGAGCTCGCCGCCTGGGTCGACGAGCGAGTGCTCATCCCGCTGGATGAATGGGAATGCCTCCTTGAAGCCTGCCCCGTGGAGCTCGCGGCGTCGGCAAGGCTGGCACTCGCGGATTCAGGCGACGGGGAGGGCATCCTGTCACGCATGGAAATCGTCCGCCTGAGCGGAGCCTCCCTCGACGCGGTGGTCCGACGCGAGCGCCTTGAAGCACTTGTCGCGTCGCTTGCACGCGATCCAGGCGTCGTGCTCGCCGAATGGCTCGCATCGACCGGACCGACCCCTTTCCGCCGGCTGCGGGACTTGTTCGGGCTCGCGGACGATGGTACCGCCGCGGCCGCATTCGAGGGGGTCCATTCGGTTGTCATTGTCGATCTCGGCGGGATGGGAGGCAGCACCGGCTCCGGGGATGCCGGCGGCTCGACTGCCGCGTGCGACCGCTACGCATTCGACTACCTGCTCCGTCAAACCCGCAAGGCGGCACGCCTTTCCATACGCGCGATGCCGGCGGACGCCTTGCCAGCCTTCATCGCCTCGATACAGGGTCTCCGGGACAGGACCGCGGCCGACAATTCCGCCAGCCCTGGCGGTCCATCCGGCGACAACACCGACGCGGGCGTCGCGGCGACCCGGTTCGCTCTCGACTCGCTGTCGGGCTTCCCCGCCCCGGCCGCGTTGTGGGAAACCGAAATCCTGCCGGCCAGGGTCCCCGGGTACCGTCCCGAATACCTGGACGAGCTGCTCTCCGGCGGCGAGTTCCTCTGGTTCGGCGCGGGAACGCGCACGGTGGCGTTCGCAGCGGTCGCCGAGTACGAGGCCTTCGCCGGGAATGCCGTCAGCGCGCTCATCGAGCCGGGCGAGGAGCCCTTGGACGCATGGGCCATCAAGGACAGGCATGGCTTGTCGATGGCCGCCCTCGAGGACGCCGTGTGGGCGGAAGCCTGGGGCGGTGCCATCGGCTCGCAAAGCTTCGAGCCGGTCAGGAAAGCCGTCACGGGCGGATTCAGGCGCGTCGCCACCGCTTCGGGTTCGGACCCCGCGTCGGCAGGAGCCTCCACCGGGGGACAACGACGCATCCCCTTGGCAATTTCAAGGCGCTGGAAGAACGGCGCCCCCGTGCCGGGACGCTGGTTCTCGCTGGCCTTCGAGAAAGGCCCGCGCCGCGACGAGGCGGACGCGCTCGAGTTGGCCGCGGTAGCGCTACGCGCCGTCGTCCGCCGCTTCGGATTGGTCTGCAGGGCTTTGCTCGAGCGCGAATTGCCGCAGGCTCTCTGGTCAGCGCTGTTCCCCGCGATCCGCCGGCTCGAACTGTCAGGAGAACTCGTGTCGGGCCGTTTCTTCGACGGCATCGACGGCCTGCAATTCATGGGCCGCGACGCGTTCGAGCTCTTCAAGGAAGGCGTCGCGGAACCAAGGTTGTGGTCGGTCAACGCCTGCGATCCGGCGAGCCCCTCGGGCCTCGCCGTTTCCGGGCTGGCGGCAAGCCTGCCTTCCCGTCTGCCTGTCAACCGGATGACAATGCACGGCGGAATACCCGTATGCGTCTCCAGGCGCTCGTTCAGGGACCTCGACATACGCCTTCCGCCGGACGATCCCCTGCTCGAACCGGCTCTCGCCTTCCTGGCTGAGGCGCGCAGGCGGATCGTCGCGCCCGAACGCCGTATAGTCGTCGCGAGCATCAACGGCGAGAGAGCCGCCCGATCGCCATACGCCGAAAGGCTTACGGCGATGGGCTACGACGCCGACCGTGGCTCGTTGACTCTCTGGTAATCCGTCAGTCTTCCTCGGCCTCCTGGATTCTGAAGGCCGCGGCGGCTTTGGCGACGTCCTCGGCGATTTTGCCGGATATAGGCGCGTAGTGGTCGAATTCCACCTCGAAACCGCCGGTGCCGCTGGTCATCGCCTTGAGGTCGATCGAGTAGCGGAGCAACTCGGCCTGGGGAACCTCGGCCTTGATCTCGACTATGCCGCCGCCCATCGGTTCCTGCCCGGAGATTCGGCCGCGACGGCTCGACAGGTCGGACATCACGTCGCCAAGGTACTTCTCGTCGACAAACACCAGCAACTTCATCACCGGCTCGAGCAGCGTGGGCCCTGCGTTCTTGCACGCGTCGCGGAAGGCCCCGCGGGCGGCGATCTTGAACGCCATCTCGGAAGAGTCGACCGCGTGCTCCTTGCCGTCAGTCAGGATGGACTTGACGTCTACTACGGGGTAGCCGGCTATCGTGCCGAACTCCATCGCCTGGTGGATGCCTTTCTCGATGCCGGGGATGAAACCCTTGGAGACCGCACCGCCGAATACCTTGTTCTCGAACTGGTACCCGGTGCCGCGTACAAGGGGTTCGACTTCCATGACGACGCGGGCGTATTGGCCATGGCCTCCGGTCTGTTTCTTGTGCGTATGCTCGCCGCCCGAGTGCTTGGTGATAGTCTCGCGGTACGCCACGCGCGGCACCCTGGTCTCGACCTCGATCTTCTGCGCATGGCGGATCTTGTCAAGAAGGATGTTCAGGTGCAGCTCGCCCATGCCGGCTATCACGGTTTCCTTGGTCTCCGAGTCGAAGCGGACGGTGAAGGTCTTGTCTTCCTCCGCTGATTTGTGGAAGAGCTCGGACAACTTGTCCTCTTCCTTCTTGTTCACGGCGTTGATCGCGACCGAGTGGACCGGTTGGGGCAGCCTGAGAGCGCTGAAGGTCATGGGATGGTCCGGGCTGGCTATCGTCTCGTTGGTCTTGAGCGAAGGGCTCTTCGCGAGGATGCCGATGTCGCCCGCGCACAGCTCATGGATTTCCTCGAGCTTCTTGCCCTGCGCGGTGAACAGCTTGCCCGCTTTTTCCTTCTTGTTCTCCTGGACGTTGAGGAACTCCGTGTCGACCGACAGCACGCCGCGGATAACCTTGACGTAGGACAGGCGTCCGGAGAACTGGTCTATCTGCGTCCGGATCACGAGCGCGGCAAGTGAAGCCTTCTCGTCAACGCTCAGCGTCGCCTCGGTCTTGTCGCCGTTGACCGCGGTCTCATCGGCCAGGCTCCTCGGATCGGGTGCCATGACGTCGATGAACTCGAGTACCGCCATCGTCCCCGAGTTCCTGATGGCGGAACCGGCGAAAGCCGGGACGACCCGGTTGCCCGCGAGCGCCTCAGAAATCCCCTTCTCTATCTCTTCCTGGCTCAGCGTGCCGTCGGTCAGGTATTTCTCCATAAGTTCGTCGTCGCCATCTGCCGCGGCTTCCGACAAAGCGGCGCGCGCCTGGACGACGGCGTCAGCGTACTCGGCGGGCACGGCGGAGGCGGTTTCCTTCTGGTCGTGCGAGGCGGGTACGGCGTACGCCTTGCCGTGCAGCACGTCGATGACGCCCTTGAACGCGGCGCCTTCGCCCATAGGTATCGTTATGGCCACGGGGGCCTGATTGAGTTTCTCTTTGATGTCGTCGAGCGCGCCTTGGTACGAGGCACGGTCCTCGTCGAGCTTGTTGACGAAAACCATGCGCGGCTTTCCGCGGCTGTCCAGGTTTCGCCATATCTTGATCGTCTCGATCTGCACGCCGGTCCTGGCATCCACAAGCACAAGGGCGGACTCGCAGGCGCGCAGGGCCATTATCACGTCTCCGATGAAGTCGGAGGAACCGGGGGTATCCAGCAGGTTGAACTTCTTGTTGTTGAAGTTGGCATGGGACAGCGCCGCATGCACAGAAATCTTGCGTTCGATTTCCTCTTCCGCGTAGTCGCTTACCGTCTTGCCGGACTCGACGAGTTCCGGCTTCTGGATGGATCCTGCGCTGAAGAGGAGATGTTCGAGCAGGCTGGTTTTACCCGTGCTACCATGGCCCGCGAGGGCCAGGTTCCTGATGAGGTCGGTCGTGTAGGCCATTGACACGCTCCTTAGGGAAGTTTCAGAGGTCCTTCACGACGCCGTACGGCGCGGCCGGGCCTCCTACGGAACAGT
>CAZKJA010000249.1:0-6041 GCA_964552925.1 uncultured Treponemataceae bacterium | reverse complement strand
TGTTCGAGTAAGAACCCGCTTTAATCAGCGGCCACGACGCGGTTCCTGAGCGTCCCGAGCTTCTCTATCTCGATCTCGCAGACGTCGCCAGGCTTCATGAAGATCGGGGGCTTCCTCGAGAAACCGACGCCCGACGGCGTGCCCGTGACAATCAGGTCGCCGGGTTCGAGGGTCATCACCGCGCTCATGTGCATTATCAGGTCGGCCACCTTGAACACCATGTCTGATGTGTTGCCGTCCTGCAAGATCTGGCCGTTCAGCCTTGTCATTATCCGTAGCCCGTCCCCGCCGGGAGGCAACTCGTCGGGCGTCGCGAGAGCGGGGCCGAAGCCGCCTGTGGCGTCGAAGTTCTTGCCCATGGTCCACTGCGTAGTCCGCATCTGGTAATCGCGCAGCGAGGCGTCGTTGAAAATCGAATACCCCGCGACGCAAGCGAGGGCGTCCGCTTTGGCTACGTTCCTGCAACGGCTCCCGATCACCGCGACAAGTTCCGCCTCGTAGTCGAACTTGTCGGATAGCAACGGCATGATGAGGGGGCTCCCATGCCCGACGAGCGTCGAGGGGAAACGCGCGAACATCGTCGGATAGTCTGGTTCGCCGAGCCCGGTCTCCTTGGAGTGGGCGCGGTAGTTGAGCCCTACGCACAGGATCTTCGAGGGTCTGCCTACCGGAGGCAGGAAACGTATCGCGGCTTGGTCTACCGGGGGCGCCTCCAGCAATTTGGTACCGACCGCGCGCAGGTCGGCGCCCGCCTCCAGCAACTCGTCGAGACTTCCGGGAAAGCCGGGCGTACCCGTGACGAGCCCGTGCAACTCTGCCGCGAGCCACGCGCCCACGCCTGTCTTTCCGTCAAGTTCATACGATGTAAGTTTCATGCGGCCTCCATGTCGGCGCTTTATTCCGCGAGCACGCCGTCAAGCGAGTTGAGGACGGAGAGTATGTTGGGCTCCGTCTCGGTGCGGAGCCTGCGGCTGACCACGGAACGGATGACCCTGGGGGGAAAGCCCTCGAGGAGCGACGATACGAAGTCAGCGAGCTTGGGGTCGGCGGCCGCGTCGAGGATCAGCGCGGCCGCGATCTCGTCGGGATTCTGCGACACTGCCTGCATGACCCTGCGCTTGAGCGGCAGCGCCAGGGCGCCTCGGACGAGCTCGCCGGCCAGCTCGGAAGCGTCCGCCGCGCCGAGGTCGGCAAGAGCCTCGACGATGCGCACGCGCAGTTCCTCCTCGCCCGCGCCAATGAAGGAGGACGTCAACTCGTCCAGCGTGGCGTCCGTTACCGAAGGCAGCTTGCGGAGGGCGTAGACGGCCTCCTTGCGGAGTTCCGGGTCGCTGTCGCGCACGGCGACCCTGACCAGGGTCTGGGCGACTTCCGGGTTCGCCGTCCCCAGCTCGCCGAGCGAGCGCACCGCGTAATACCGGAGCATCGCGTACTTGTCGCCGCGCATCTGTATAGTCGTGACGAGGGTCTGCCATATCTTGAGCTGCGGGCTGTCGAAGCCTATGGAGCCGACGGCGCGGACGGCGTTGACGCGGACCGCTATGCCCTCGTTCTCGTTGGTGACGAGTTTCTGCAGCTCCTCGACGACCTTGGGGTTGGTGACGGGCTTGACCCTGCACAGCGCCCAGGCGGCGAGTCTCTTGACCTCGGATTGCGGCTTCGAAAGCAAGGCGAGCAGCGTGGGAACCGACAGCGGATCGGCGAGCACCGAGAGGAGAGAGGTCCCCGCCACGAGGAAGACCTCGTTCTGGCTCGACAGCAGGGTCCGCGAGAGGCTGCCGGTCACGGCCGCCTGGTTCGCGGGGAACAGCTTGCGCAACGATTCGGAAGCGGCGTCGCGCACGGCGCTCTCGGCGTCGGAAAGGGCCTCGACCAGCACCGGTATGGCCTGGGTCCCAGCGGCGTTCCCGCCCACGGCGTTCAGCGCGACTGCCTTGAGCCCGGGGTCCAGCTCCTTTTCCTTGAGCAGCTTGAGCAGCGCCGGCATTACAGTGTCGCCTTTTTGACGGTTGAGCGCGACGACAGCCGCCTTGCGGACCGACACGTCCTTCTCCGTCCCGACGAGTCCGACGAGGCTTTCCGCCGATTGCGGCGTGGCGAAGGCGCCGAGGCCCGTGGCCGCGATGCGCCGTATCGCCGGCGCGTCCACGCCCGAGAGTTCCTTGAGCGCCGCGAATATCTTGGCGTCGGCATTGCCCTTCTGCGCGACGCCCGCGAGCGCCTGGGTCGCGGCCTCGAACAATTCCGGCGGGAGCGTGTCGCGGTTCGGGGCCTTGACCAGCTCGAGGATCGCGTCGAGCCCTTCGGCGCCGCCGATGACGCCGGTCGCCTGGAGCGCCGCCCGGCGTACATCCTGCGACGGCGATGAGCGCAATTGGTTGGCAATAACCGGTATCGCCGGCTTGTACCCGATCTCGGAAAGCGCCTTCATCGCCTCGATCGGATACTCGGCGCCGCCCGCGAGGCCCATGAGATACGGAGCGGCCTCCTGGGATTTAATCAGTCCGAGCACCCTTATGGCGGTCCGGGTCCTGGCCGGGTTGGATGCCTGTTCCTTGAGGATGACGCTTACCATCGTCGTCGAAAGGACGTTGTTCTCTTCGAGCGGGAGGTCGGCCGGAAGCGGATAGCCCTTCTCTATCAAGCCGAACAAGGCGTCCCTGCCGGAGACGAAATCGGCGTCGCTTTTCTGCCCTTCCTTCTTGTAGGCGTCGGTCATCGAAGAGACTATCCCGCCTATCTTCTCCATCGCCTCCTTGTAGGCCGAGGGAGTCAGGTACAGGCCGTCGCCCATAGCCTCGCGCGACGACACCGCCTCGTCGAGCGAGCCGGCGTAATTGATCGCTATCAGGTCGCTTATCGCCCCGGACGACGCCTTGAGCGCCGACCTGACCGCCTTGAGCTTTTCCAACGTAATGAAACGCCAGTTGGCGACGATGAAGTCGAGTATCTCCTGGGCCTGCAGCTGGTTGTCCCGGACCCTCGAATCGGGTACGTATTCGTTCAGGTCCGAGGTCTGGTCGGCCTTGCCGTTTCCCGAGAAGTCGATGTATCCGGAAGCGATCTCCGGAAACAGCCTGATGATTTCCTGCGTCAGCGGCGTCGATACCACCTGGGTCTTCTGCTGGGCGCCTGCCGGAATGCGCGTAAACGCGAGGACGAGACAGACTACTACGCCCGTTCTGGAGAAATGGAGGGTTCTCATGGCCATAATCGTATAGTATTTCGAATCAGGCGTCAAAGAGGCGCATAAACAGGCGAAGCAGAACGATTGACAGTATTTTTCTGGTTGTAACACTTTGTTAGGTATAAAATTGTCAATTATGGGATTGATCAGCTTCCTGGCGGCCACGGTACTTACGCTCGCCCTCGTCGAAGGGGTCTATATCCTTCGCCAGAATCCCCGCGGAACGCCCAACCGCCTATTCTTCTGCATGGCCGTGTGCATAGCCCTGTGGCTCCTCGGCGCGGGACTTGGCTATGGCAGCGCGACCGAGGAACAGGCGCGATCCTGGTTCAGGGTATCATCTCCGGGGTTCATCTTCCTCCACTGCTGTACGCTGCACTTCGTCCTGGCCTTTACCGGCAGGCTGGCCAGCCGCGCTTGGCGCCTGACCGCGTTGCTATCGTACCTGCCATCAATAGTCTTCCAGTACATCGCATGGACCGGCATCCTCGTAATCCGTAGTTTCAGCCCGTCGGGAAACTTCTGGATAGGCGAACCGGATTTCGGATCGTCGAGCTTCACGCTTCTCATGATCCAATACCTTTCGTACTATGCCTTGTCGATAAGCCTGCTCGTACGCGACGCGCTCCGCTCAAGCCGGCGTCGGGACCGCCGCCAATCCTTGCTCATAGCGTCCGGCATAGGTATAAGCGTCCTCTTTTTCAACGTCGAGCCCTTCATGCTCCCCCTCGTCAGCCCATATCGCACAATCCTCGTCTCACCGCTGTTCAGCATCGTGCTCATCAGCGCGGCGGCCCTCGCGATTCGGCGCTACCGTTTCCTGTCAGCCAGCGCGATCGCGATCGAGCGCTCGACCCTCGACCGCCTTTCCGACGCTTTTATACTTTTTGACACCAACCTGCGGCCTGTATATGCCAATGCAGCGGCGGATTCCCTCTTCCCTCCCGCACCGACCCTCGAAGGCAAGGTAATCGAGGCGGCGGAAATACGGGCCGCCCTCAGCCGTGCCGAGGCAGCGAACTCGGCCAGCTTCGCCTGCATGCTCAACTCGAAGGCCCCCGGGAACGCCCGCGTCGACTGCCGCTTCAGCTTGATCCGCGACGCCGCCGGCGAGCTCGAGTCGATACTTGTCGTGGGTATCCCAATCAGGGATGCCCGCACGCTCCATGGCAACTTTGGCCTGACCCAAGCCGAGAGTTGCATAATCAGCATGGTGGTAGAGGGCAAGCGTCAGGAAGCGATGGCGCTCGAATTGGGCATATCCCTTCGTACGGTGAAGTCACACTGCACCCATATTTACCAGAAGCTTGGCGTCGCCAATAAAATAGAACTATTCAAGCTACTAAGCGAATATAAACTCATCTCCAACCAGACCGCCGATCAGAGCGCGCTCCCCCTCCTCCTTAAAAGGCCCAAAGGCGAATTCTAGAGTTCGATACAGACTGGCATGGCCATTTGCACTTAGGTACGATGTTTTTTTTTAATCCAGGCCCATACTTCCATACAAGAACACCAAGTACGGAGCGTCGGGATGAAGAACGTATTGCTATTCACCCTCCTGGTGGCCATCCTCGCGCCACTGGCCGCTCAGGAAGGTATTCAGATTTCAGTTACGCCTTCGGCGTCGATTCCGCTCGGCCCCCTCGCGGACGGCAAAATACCCTATAAAACGGGTGGAGGCGCTTCGCTACAGGGCGACTGGGCGTTGCCTTTCGTACCCTTCCTGCGCGGCGGCGCTGTCATAGGTTATGCCAACATGCCCATTCTTTCGGGTGAGGCGCTATCCATGGTCCGGATGGGAGCCTCGCTTTCGTATCCCATCCAACTGGCTGGCATGCTCGGATTCGAACTCGGCGCCGAAGCGGGGTATAACCTTGGGCTTCTCGGTGAAAACGTGGGCTCAAATTTTTGGGCCGAAGCCCAGGCGGGTCTCTCGGTACGCCTTAGCTCGAGCATGAGTCTGTGCATGGGAGCGTCCTACCGCGAAATTCCCGGCCTGTACCGCGGCGCGGATGGTTACCTGACCCTGCGCTTCAGCCCCGGGGGGGCAGCACCATCAAAGCTGGAATTCAGGCACATCGACCTTTACCCCGTCTTCCCCGTCTTCTACAAGCATTATGACGGAAATGCCTTCGGCACCATCACCATACGAAATAACGAAGCCTCCGAAATACGCGATGTCAGGGTCAGCCTCTTCGTCAAAAGCTTCATGGACGCGCCCAAGACCTACGTAGTGGCGGATTTGATAAGCAAAGGGCAGGAGTTACCCGTACCGCTGTACGCCTTGTTCAACCAGGCTATCCTCGATATGACAGAAGGCAGCAAGGCCAGCGCGGAGATAGAGATTAGCTACAAGCGCGGCAGGGATGAGGTCAGGAAGAAAGAAACAGTATCCTTGACGGTCCTGTACCGCAACGCGCTTACCTGGGACGACGACCGCAAGGCGGCCAGCTTCGTCACGGCCAAGGATCCGGCCGTGCTGACGTTTTCCAAGAACATCGCGGGCGCCGTACGCGAGGCGGACGCGTCGACCTTCATCCTGCAATTCAGGCAGGCGATGGCCTTGTTCGAGTCGCTGTCCGTCTACGGCATGAATTACGTAGTCGATCCCGCCTCGTCGTACGCCAGCCTGTCCGCGAACGAGGCCGCGCTCGATTACCTGCAGTTCCCCAGCCAGAGCCTGAGCTACCGCGCGGGCGACTGCGACGACCTTAGCGTGCTCTTCTGCGCCCTCCTCGAGGCGTCGGGCATTGAGACCGCGTTCATCACCGTCCCCGGGCATATATTCGCCGCGTTCAACCCGGGCATAGCCGCCGAAGCCGCGCCGCGCTACTTCCCGCGCGCCGGTGATTAC
>CAZKJA010000248.1:0-6068 GCA_964552925.1 uncultured Treponemataceae bacterium | reverse complement strand
TCGTGTCAGTAGACACGTCGTGTCAGTAGACACGTCGTGTCGGCGGACGCGTCGCGCTATCAGACGTATCGTGGCCATGATCTTGAATCAGGGTGGACCTAAGGTTACACTGAGTGCATGGACACGAATTCGGGCAAGATGGTTATGATGCATGGTTTTTCCCAGAATGAGGCGCTCGTCGCGATGAGGGCTGTCAAGGCCGCCTTGGGCACTGAAAAGGGGGTTGCGTTCGCGATGAGCACCGAAACGAACCTCGCCTGGCTTGTTTCCGACCTTGTGGAACACGTGCTCGAGGAACACGAAGCAATGACCGGCGGACGCGGTCCGGGCGCCTGAAAGACGTTCAGTCTTCGTCGAGTTCCGGAATCCGGGCGCGCAAGTCCCGCAGGAAATCCTCGCCAGTATAGCCGCCTCGCAGCGCGGCGAACACAACGTTGTCCTGGCCTGCTATTGTGCCTAGAACGCCTTCGAGCCCCATGTTGTCCAAAGCGAGGGCGACGGGATTCGAGTGGCCCGAATACGTCTTTATGACGACGAATTGGTCGTTCCAGTCAATCGAGATGTACCCGCGCATGAAGTCCTGACCGTGTATCTCCTCGCGCCTGCGCACCTCGTCGTCGGAAGGCACGGCGTAGAAATAGCCCTCCGATCCAGCGCCTACCTTGCTCACCTTCAGCAATTTCAAGTCCCTTGAGAGGGTTGCCTGGGTGATCGCTATACCCTCGGCTTCGAGCAGGACGAGAAGTTCCTCCTGCGATTCGACACGGTTGCCTCGAAGCAACTTTAAAATAGTCTTGAGCCGTTCCCGCCTGTTGGCTATCGATGAAGCATCTCGCATGGTTGCTTGCAGTATGCAGCCGCATCGATATTTTGGCAAGAACGCTTCATTTCCTGCCGATACTTGAAAAAGAGGTATGCCAGGGTGACCAGGGTATTTTCGTCCCCGGTTGATTCCGGAGGAAACAGCGGAGAAATCTCGTATTCTCCGGATTCGCGCAGGAACGACGGCACGATGGAGATCGCCGTTGCCGAAGACAAGATGAGCGCCACCGCGACCCTGTATCCTCCCCTCGGCGAAGGCGCGCCTCTCAACCCCGATTACGCTTCGGAACTTCTACGCCGCCTCGGTATCACCTATGGCGTGCTTTGGGAAGAACTGACGGAAAAGATTCTCAACACCAACATCGAACACCGCATCGAACGGGACGTGCTTGTCGCAAAGGGCCTGACGCCCGTTCCATCGCACCCCGAGCATATTATCCTCGAAGAGCGCTTCACAAAGGGTTTCGAACCGGTGGAGGAGGATGTGCAGGTCGATTGGAAGAAGATAAGTTCGATCCCCATAGTCCACAAAGGCGAGCGGATAGGAACAGTGATAAAGAGCCAGCAAGGCGCGGCCGGGTTTGACGTCCTCGGTCGCGAGATACCGACAAGGAACGAGGCGACCCAAACCTACTCGCTCGGCAAGAACGTCGAAATCGTCGACCAGGCGGTCGTTTCAGCAAGCGACGGCAAGGTCCAACTCGACGGGCAACGTCTCTCGGTCGAGGAAATACTCGTTATAAAGGGCAACGTCGACTACCACGTAGGGCACGTGATGTTTCCCGGGGACGTGGTGATATTGGGAAACGTGGCCGCCGGCTTCAAGGTGTACTCAGGGGGATCGATTTCAATAAAGGAGACGATGGATGCCACGGACATAAGCGCCAAAGCTGACCTGCTTTGCGCGCAAGGCATCATAGGCAAGGACCAAGGCTTCGTCCGCGTAGGCGGCACGCTGAAGGCCAAGTTCATCGACGGCGCCCGGGTGGCGACCCGCGGCGACCTGGAGGTTCCCGGATCAATAGTCGGTTGCCGAATCTATACCCTCGGTCGCGTCGTCATGGGTGACAAGGGCAAGATCGTCGGCGGCGAGCTATTCGCCAGCCATGGGATCAGCTGTGGTAGCCTGGGCGGCGCCACGCGTCCGCTTACAGTAGTGAACGTGGGAATGGATTTCACAATGCAGCAGAAACTCGACCAGGCAAGCGCGGCCTTGCGGGAGCTATCGACACGTTTGTCTCGTTTCGTCGACCTGCTCAAGGAAAGGCAGGATCCCGCCCTGCTCAAGGCAAAGCAGGAAACCGAGTCAAAACTTCACGCCTTGGCCGCGAATATCGCCGAACTTTCCAAACGGGTCGACATAGATGACGACGCCAAGGTGGAAGTGAAGAACGTCGTCTACCCCGGCGTCACCGTCACAATCTGCCACGTGCACGTAAACATCATGGAAGTGCTGAAGAAAACTACCTTCCGCCTGGACAAGGGCGCGAACAGGATAATAATCGAACATTGACTTTCGGCAAGGCGTGGGATATTCGGGCTGCTCACTCCCACTCTATTGTCGCCGGCGGCTTGCTCGAAATGTCGTAGACAACGCGGCCAACCGCTGGTACGCGGTTGGTGATCATCGCCGAAATCTCAAGCAGGTCCTTCATCGGGAACTCGAACACGTCAGCCGTCATGCCGTCGGTCGACGCGACGGCGCGGAGCGCGATGGTCCATCCGTAGCGGCGCACGTCGCCCGCGACACCGACAGAGCGGACCGGCAGCAGCACCGCGAAGGCCTGCCAAATCCTGTCGTAGAGCCCGCGGGCGCGGAGTTCCTTGATGTAAATATCGTCCGCGGCGCGCAAGGTGTCGCACTTCTCCTTCGTCACGTCGCCTAGGACGCGGACTCCCAGGCCCGGTCCGGGGAAGGGATGACGCGATACGACGGCCTCGTCGACGCCGAGCACCCGTCCGAGCGCGCGGACTTCGTCCTTGTACAACCTGTCCAGGGGCTCGACTATGCGGCCCTCCGCCCTCTTCTTCTCCACGAGCGGCGAACGGACGTTGTGGTGGCTCTTTATGACGTGGGCCTTCTTGCCGACGCCTTTGCCAGACTCGATCAAGTCGGTGTACAGGGTTCCCTGGGCAAGGAAGTAGTCTTCGCCCAGCCTTAACCTCTCGACCTCGCGTTGCTGCACGGTGATGAACATATCGCCTATTATGCGCCGCTTCTCCTCGGGATCGTCGACCCCGGCGAGGGCCGACAGGAAATCAGCTTCGTGATCCGCCCGCCGCACGTGCGTGGCGCCGAGGGCGTTCAGGGTCTTCATCACCTCGACGCTTTCGTCCTTGCGCATGAGACCGGTGTCTATATACAGCAGGTGCACGCGTTCGGGATCCAGGGTTTCAAGAAGGAGAGCGGCCGCGACCGTCGAGTCGACGCCGCCCGATATCAGGAGCAGGACAGGAGACGAACCTACCCGCGCCTTGAGCGCCTCGCGCTCCTGTTCGACGTAGAGTTCCATGCTCCACGATTTCGCGCAGGCGCAGATGCCGAACACGAAGTTGGCGAGTATCGCCATGCCGTGCTCGCAATGCGTCACCTCGGGGTGGAACTGCACGCCGCGCAGTGGCAGGCTATCGTGGACTATCGCCGCCGGAATGCCGTTGTCGGTGGTAGCCAAGACCCGGAAACCGGTCGCCAGGCGCTCTATCGAGTCGCCGTGGCTCATCCAGCTCTGGAAGGATGCCGGGATGCCCGCGAACAGGGGGTCGGCTTCGGTGACCTTGACCGGCCGCTTGCCGTATTCGCGGTCCGCCAGCGTGGCTACGCGGCCGCCGTGGTCGTGCGTCATCCGCTGGGCCCCGTAGCATATACCCAGGACGGGGATGCCGAGGGCGTAGACGGCCTTGTCGGGAACCGGGGCGCCGTCGTCGTACACGCTCCACGGGGAACCCGCGAGCACTATGCCGCGCACGTTTTCAAGGCGTTGCCCGGTCAAGGGAGCGTCGCCGGGGGCGATCTCGGTGTAAACGCCAAGTTCGCGGATACGGCGCGCTATCAGCTGCGTATATTGGCTGCCGTAGTCGAGTATCAGTACCTGGTCCACGGGCTCTTCCTGACGATCGTGTCGCGGCGCTCGTATCCTACGGAGACCATCTCGACGGGGGTCTCGGTGTATTCCTCTATGAACGACACGTAGTCGCGGGCCTCGCGGGGCAGTTCATCGTAGTCGCGCACTTCCTTGAGCGGCCGCTTCCAACCGCCGAAGGTGCGCAGCACCGGCACGGCGTCGGCCAGGTCGCGCGCGGACGCCGGGAAGTGCTCTACTATCTTGCCGCGCACCTTGTACGCGACGCAGGCTTCGAAGGTCTCGAGCGTGTCGTATACGTCGAGGTGGGTGAGGACGAGCGCGTCTATCGAGTTGGCAAGGCACGCGTAGCGGAGGGCGACCAGATCGAGGTAGCCGCACCTGCGCGGCCTTCCGGTGGTAACCCCGAACTCCCGCCCGGTGTTCCGCACGAAATTGCACAGGGCGGATTGGCTGTGCTCGTCGAACTCCGTCGGGAAGGGGCCGTTGCCGACGCGCGTGGAGTAGGCCTTGAACACGCCGAGCACCTTGTCGAGGCGCCTGGGGCCTATGCCGCCCTGGGCCGCCGCGCCCGACGCTCCGGACATGCCGCTACTCACGAAGGGATAGGTGCCGGAATCCAGATCGAGCAGGGCTCCCTGGGCGCCCTCGAACAGGCAGTAGGTATTGCGGTGCCCGGCAAGGAAATTTGTCAAGTCGATCGACAAAGGCGCCAGCCTGTCGCGCCAGGCCTTGATGAATTCCACGTCGGCGGCCTCGAGGTTTTCAAGCCTGTCGTCGTCGAAAAGGTCGGCCAGCCGTACGCCGTCGCGCGAGCTTTTCATCGAGTACGCGACGCCTATGCCGCGTCCGGTGGTGCCGATCGGTCGTCGCCTGGCGGCTTCCATCGCCTTGTCCACCTCGCGGTAGCGCGGCAGCACTATATGGGCGCGGTCCGATATGAACACGCGGCCTTCCCAGTCGATCCCCCGCTCGGCGAGCATCGACAGTTCGGCGAAAAGGGCTTCCGGGTCGATCACCATGCCGGTGCCGAGTATCACGCGCTTGTCCGGGTACAGCACGCCGGACGGCACGAGGTGGAGCGCGAATTGCTCGTCGCCTATCACTATGGTATGGCCGGCATTGGCCCCGCCGGAGAACCTGACTATTATCTGGGCGTCGGACGCCAGGTAGTCGACTATCTTGCCTTTGCCTTCATCGCCCCACTGGGCCCCGATCACGACTACGTTCATCCTGCTCTCCTTGCCTTGCCCGCCTCACTGGCGCGAATAATTAGGCGCTTCCTGCGTAATCGACACATCGTGCGCATGGCTCTCCCTGAGGCCCGCGCTCGTGATGCGTACGAATTTTCCGTATTTCCTGAGTGACTCTATATCCGGGCAACCCGTGTAGCCCATACCTTTTTTGAGCCCCGCGATGAGCTGGTGCAGGTAGTCCCTGAGTTCGCCCTTGTACGGGACGCGACCCTCGATACCCTCGGGCACCGGCGATTCATCCTTGGCGAGCTGGTAGCGGTCGCCCGAGCCCGCATTTATCGCGCCCATCGAACCCATTCCGCGGTATTCCTTGTATATCCTGCCGTCGTAGATTATCTCGGCGCCAGGAGCCTCCTTGAGGCCCGCGAACAGGTTGCCTATCATCACTGTGGACGCGCCGGCGCCGATGGCCTTGACTATGTCGCCGGAGAACTTGATGCCGCCGTCGGCTATCACAGGGATGCCCGACTTGTCCGCCTCGGCGGCGCAGTCGAGCACCGCCGTGAACTGTGCGACGCCGATGCCCGCGACTATGCGCGTCGTGCATATCGAGCCGGGGCCCATGCCGACCTTGACGGCGTCTGCTCCGGCGTCTATCAAGCGCCTTGTGCCCGCGGCTGTCGCGACGTTGCCGCCGACGACAAGCACGCCGTAGCGCTTCTTGATGGCGCCTACAGCGTCCATAACGTTCCTGGTGTCGCCGTGCGCGGTGTCGAGCACCACGAAGTCGCACTTCGACTTGACAAGCAGAGGCATCCTTACCTCGAAATCCTGCGGCGACACCGCGGCGCCGACTATGAGCCTGCCCGCCTTGTCGGTGGCCGCGTCCGGGTACAGTTCGTGTTTCTCCATGTCCTTGACCGTAATGAGCCCGCGGAGCCTGCCGCCGGCATCGACGACGGGGAGTTTT
>CAZKJA010000247.1:0-6078 GCA_964552925.1 uncultured Treponemataceae bacterium | reverse complement strand
CGCCGTGCCTTGGGGTGCTTGGCATGAGGTGAAAAGTATTCCCAGCGCCATGAGAGGCGCAAGGAATGTTCCGCCCGCTGCCATCCGGTTTCCTGCGACTATCACCGTGCAATACTAGCCGAGGCACGTCAAGCGGACAAGGGGCCGATAGCGGAGGCCTTGACGATAGCCGGCGCTGATCATAGACTCTTGTCGATACCGTTTGAAGGAGAGCCATGATGACAAGCTACAAGGAACTAGGCCTATGCAATACCGTCGAGTTGTTCAAGAAAGCCGTGAAGGGCGGGTACGCCATCCCGGCATATAATTTCAACAACATGGAGCAGATGCAGGCTATCGTGCAGGCCTGCGTGGAGACGAGGAGCCCCGTGATCATGCAGGTTTCCTCCGGAGCGCGTAAATACGCCAATTCCAGGCTCCTGCGCAATATGGCGCGCGGAGCCGTCGAATACGCGGCCGAGCTTGGCTTCGCGATTCCCATCGTCCTCCACCTCGATCACGGCGATTCCTACGAACTGTGCGTCGATTGCATCGAGAGCGGGTTTTCAAGCGTTATGATCGACGGCTCGCACCTTCCTTACGATGAGAACATCGCGCTTACTAAGAAGGTCTGCGAGTATGCCCATTCGCGCAAGGATTACGTGTCTGTCGAGGGAGAGCTTGGCGTGCTCGCCGGCGTCGAGGACGATGTTTCAGCCGAGCACTCCAATTATACCCAGCCGGACGAGGTCGAGGATTTCGTGAAGAAGACCGGAGTCGATTCGTTGGCAATTTCGATAGGCACCAGCCACGGCCGCACCAAGTTCAAGCCGGAACAGTGCACCCGCGACAAGAACGGCATCCTGATCCCGCCCCCACTCCGCTTCGACATACTCAAGGAGATCGAACGCCGCATCCCCGGCTTCCCGATCGTGCTCCACGGCTCGTCGAGCGTTCCCCCTGAATACATCGCTATGATCGAGAAATTCGGCGGCAAGCTCAAGGATTCCGTAGGCATCCCCGAGGAACAGTTGCGAACGGCTTCGAAGAGCGCCGTCTGCAAGATCAACATAGACTCCGACGGCCGCCTGGCCATGACCGCGCTTATCAGGAAGATCTTTACCGAGAAGCCAGATGAATTCGACCCGCGCAAATACCTGGGCCCGGCCCGCGACGAACTGAAGAAGCTGTATATGCACAAAAACAAGGAAGTCCTCGGCTCGGCGGGCCAGGCTTGATGCCATCCAGGGAGGCACTGTGAACGTAAAACGATTCCTGGCGATCGCCCTGGCGGCGATCGCCTCGGTGTCCTTGGCAGGCGCCGAGGACGACGTGCTATCCTTGGAGCTTGAAGGCGTCCGGTTCCTGTACGGTTTCATACCGAGCGGGGTCGACGCCTCGGTGACCTATACCGGGATCCAGCTGTCCGATGCCGCCGTCACCAAGCTGTTCCTGAAAGCGGGCGGAGGCTACGAGGATACGCAGCTCCTGCGCGACCCGGTCAGCGGCGATCCGACACGTTTGGCGGAAGACGGCGGCGCCGGATTCGGATTCAACAAGACAAATTTCCAGTGGGAACTCGCCTTGATACAGGGGCTCGCGTTACGTGGCGACGGCAACAACCTGCTCGAGGCTTTCGCCTTTTACCGCGGCCGTTACGATTATTACCCGAACGAAGCATACAGCGGGTCCATTTTTTCCGACGTTGAAGGCTTGTTCGGCACATCGCTCCTGGGCGGCATTTCGTTCGATTCGGTGGTCCAGGATCGTCACCGCTCCAAGAAAGGCGTGTTCGCGGAGGCAAGCGCCGAATGGGGGCCTGGATTACTCAACGCAAAGACAGACTTCTGGCAGCTTTCCGCCCAGGTCCGCGGATTCATTTCCGTGTTTGACATCCCGACGGATGGAGGGAACCTGTTCAACGTCTACCTCGCGGGTTTCCTGGGGGTCGATTACGCCGATGGATTGTCCGTACCGATCTACGTCAACCAATCCTTCGGCGGCAGGGATCTTCGCGATTCTCTCGGGAAATGCGTCCGCGGGTATGGCTGGAACGCGTACGACTCATCGTTCAAGTCGGTAGCCAACGCCGAGCTGCGGTTGGTGGGACCCCGGATACTTCTTGATGGCATCGTACCGTACCTGTTCGGGTTCGTGGACGCCGGCTTCTATTCCGGATTCGCCGACGCCTCGGCAAGCTACGAGGACGCGTCAGGCTACCTCGCCTCATGCGGCGGGGGAGTAGCCCTCGACCTTGTGGGTTTTGCCCAAGCCAGTGTCATCTTAGGTCTTAAACTTATCGATGACCAGGTCTACGGCCCTCAGGATGATTTTTTCTGGGGCATCAAGTTCTTCCTGCATTTCTGACATATTGACAGGTGGACTAGCGGTTCTCGGCGACTCCTCGGCGGGCCAGCTCGTCGCAGCGTTCATTCCAGGCTTCGCCTGAATGGCCTTCGACCCAGGTCCACCGGGCTCCGAGCGAAGTCGACAAGGCATCAAGAGCTTCCCAAAGATCCCTGTTTTTAACCGGAGCCTTGCCGGCGGTGCGCCAGCCATTGCGCTTCCATGAACTTATCCAGATTGTCACGCCATTCTTGACGTACTGGGAATCCGTGCGGATTTCCAAAAGTCCCGCCGGTAGTTCCCCTTTCGAGATGCGCTCGCCGATAGCCTGAAGACCTTGGATCGCCCCGATAAGTTCCATCCTGTTGTTCGTCGTCTGCGGCTCGCCGCCGTATCCCTCGCGTATCTCGCCACAGGCAAGCGATACCCAGGCCCAGCCGCCCGGGCCCGGATTGCCCGAGCAGGCTCCGTCGCTGTATACGATATAGCTTGCTGTCATCCGTGCTTCACCGCGCGACGCCCGGCAGGAAGGCGAGGGAGAACCAGGGAATCCAAGTCACCAAGGACAATATTACCAACTGGACGATGAAAAATGGCAGGACATTCCGGAATATCTTGATCACTGGCTTGTTGAAGGCGTAGCTCGCAAGGAACAGGTTCATGCCAATTGGCGGGGTCAGGAAACCTATCGAGAGGTTCATAATAAAGATCACGCCTAAATGGACCGGATGCACTCCGTACGCAGCACCCAAGGGTATGACCAGGGGGGAAATAATGAGCACGGCCGAGAAGATATCCATGAAACAGCCCACCAGCAGCAAGGCCAGATTGAGGAACAGGAGAAAAACGAAACGCGACGAGACAACGCTAGTCATCCATGAAGAGAACAATTCAGGCAATCCGGCCTCCATCGTGTAGAACGACAGGCCACGCGCCGCGGCGATTATTATCAACGCGCCTCCGGCGATGGGTAAAGCCTTGGCCACCGCGACAAAAATCCCTTCGTTGCCCAGATCCTTGCGGATGGGGCCTTCGACGGCGATCACGTAGAGGACCACGATGGCGCCTATTTCCGTAAGACTCGCATACCCGGTCATGTACAGGACCAATATTATCAGCGGGATGGCTATCTCGGGCAATGATTTCCATAGGGCTTTGCTGGCGCTTGCCAGCGAAAATTTCCGGCGCAGGCTGTGGGCGAGCTTTTTATTCTTGATGCTTCTGGCGGTTCCCATCGCTGCCATCGCCAGGACTATCATCACCCCGGGCAACAAGCCGCCCAGGAACATGTCGCCGATGCTGAACGCAGATTCCCCCTGTACTATGAAGGTCGCGTTCACCGCGTAGACGATCACTGCCATGCTCGGCGGGAAAAGGAGCCCGACCGATGACGAGGCGGTCAGGAAGCCGTGGGTAAAATCCTCGTCGTACGAACCGGATTCTACGAGCACGGTCGCGAGTATGCCGCCCAAGGCCAGGATCGCCACGCCGTTGGCGCCGGTGAACGTCGTGAAGAACGCGCATACGAGCACCGCGGCAAAGGCTTCGCCGCCTGGCAGCCAGCCGAACCACTCCCTGAACAGGTCGACGAGCCGCCTGCCCGCTCCCGATTCCGAAAGGATGAACCCCGCGAGGGTGAAAAGCGGGATCGCCGGCATGCTGTCGTTCCTGAAGAGGCTGTAGGCTTCACTGGGTATCAGTTCGATGCTGGAACCCGAGGCCAGGTAGAGAAGGGCGGCGGCTCCGGAAATGACCGCGTACAGCGGAAGCCCCGCGAACGCCAGGATCACCAGCACTATGATGAGCGGCCACAAGGCGAAGCCGGTGAAGGATCCTGCAAGTCCGGAGAGCGTCGATATCCATTCCGGGTACTGATTGAAAAATGACAGGATGTTGGAGATCGCGCCGGAAGACAGGAGCAACCCGACGAGCAGCCCGGCGGCGGCCGCGACGCGCTGACGGCCTTTTCCATGCAAAAAATCCGAGCAGACCATGATTGCGAATCCAATAGCCATCGAAGAGGACAACAAGGCTACGGGAATGCCGAAAATCTTGTCGTCGGGTTCGAATCCGATGAGCAGGAGCGATACCGACGCCATCAGCAATATCGTGTCTATCGACGTCAAGGCTGCGGCCTTGGCCACCCCGGAAATATTCGTCAGCCTGGAACCGTTCGATGGCGCCGCGCCGAGCGAGAGGTGTTTGTCCTGCATGCTCGTCACGGCCGCCGCGAGGAAGGTCAGGGCTATCAGCGACTGTTTCGTAAGTGTGCTCGCCTCCGGCAAGCCCGACCAGAACAACCTTGCCATGGCAAGGTTGATAACCGGGATGAAAGCCAGCGCGGCGGCGGCGATAGTCGCGCTCCACATGCTCAGCACGGACAGGAATCGATGCAGGTTGAGGCGATCTTCCATGCTATTTGCCGAGCGCGCCGTAGACAGTCGATACGAAACGCGGCGAATACCAGGTGCCGATCATATTTCGTACCTTCTCCGCATACAGCGTGTCCCAAGCTTTGGTGTCGGCCGCCTCGAGCGGCGGAACCGTCAGGCCGGCACGCTTCATCGAGGCGATCGCCTCGTCCTCGAGCCTCACGGCTTCCTCGCCGATTTCTTTTGCGATCCGGTCGGCGGCCTCTCGGAGGGCCGGTTTCAATGAATCGGGAATCCTGTCCCACGCTCGCTTGTTTATCAGGATGGCTCCGTAGAACGGCGCTACCCTGAAAGCCGACATATGCGTGATCACTTTGCGGTACTGTGACCACAAGGCGCCAACATACAGCGGGCTCGAATATATCACGTCCAGGGCCCCCGAGTTGAATTGGAGAAGGGTCGATCCGAGATCGGACATCACAGTCCTTACGCCAATCGATTGCATAAGTTTGGTGAGTATATCCATGTCCCTGCTCACGCCCATCCGCAGGGTCTTTAGATCGTCCGGTGTTCTCACCTGCGCGTTCGAGAAGAACCGTAGCCAGCCGCCTTTGGCCCAGCCCAGTACCTCGAAACGGCTGCCCAGCGACTCCTTGATCATCGGCAGGGCAGCGGCCATGGCAATGTCGAGCTCCCTGTCGTCGCGAATGACCGATGGCATGGAAAGCATGTAAAAGTCGTTGTCGATGAAGCCCAGGCCGGTGGTATCGAGCACCGCCCCGTCAAGGGAGAATTTCAGTTTCTGGATGAGGTCTTCCTGGCCGGAGTTGGAAACGCTCTTGGGGAATATCATCCTGACACGGCCGCCGGAAATCCTGGCCCATTCGGAAGCGATCTTCTTCAATCCGAGATCCCAGGGGCTGTTGACCGGTGCCGAGTAGCCTATCTGCAACACGACATCCTGGGCGAAGCCCGGGCTCGCGCCCGCTATGACAGATATAATCGCAGACAAGGCAAGTCTTCTAAAGTTTCCCATGGCGATACCAACGTCTCCTATTATTCCATGATTGACGCGAAGCTCTTCTTGCCGTATCAGAAGTACAGCAGCTTGTCATCGAGCAAGCGTCGGGCTTTTCGCTTGGAAAGCGAATCCATCAGCGCCGTTTCAGGCCTCGATTCCAGGGCTAGCGCCGTCTCCAGTGCCTTCCCGAATCCTTCGGCGTCGCCTGACTTCGCGCATACGGCCTGGGCATAGGCTACATACGGCCCTGGGGACTTCCCCTCGGTCGCGGCAAGCGCAGCTTCATACGCCTTCCTGGCTTTTCCGTCGTCTCCGCCTAGTTCCGCTGGCATCGAACCGTAGATTGTGATCGCGAGTTCG
>CAZKJA010000246.1:485-6079 GCA_964552925.1 uncultured Treponemataceae bacterium | reverse complement strand
GAGCGTCGGGCCGGATTTCTCGAAATAAATGGGATACTTGATAGCCTCGTCGAGGGTCTCTATAAGGCCGCCGAACTTGCCGATGTCGAAAAACACCCAGTGGTAGAGGTCGTGGGTGCTCTTCTTCGCGATGTTGACGATTTCCGTCACGATGATGCCGCAGTCTCCCGCCATCGACCTGCCGGGTTCAATGATGATCTCGGGCAGCTCGCGGCCGAAGTTGTTCTCCAGGAACGACTTGATGTCCCCCGCGTAGTGTTCTATCGGGTTGGTCGGGTCGGTGTATGCCGCGGGAAACCCGCCGCCCATATTTATCA
The DNA here is from genome assembly GCA_964552925.1 of uncultured Treponemataceae bacterium. Taxonomy (GTDB): domain Bacteria; phylum Spirochaetota; class Spirochaetia; order Treponematales; family UBA12059; genus SZUA-370. The sequence goes on along the minus strand of CAZKJA010000246.1, from coordinate 5,762 downwards.
TCGACAGCGGTATGCCTTGGTCCTCGGCCCAGGAAAACAGGTTGCTGACGCTGCCGAGCGCGGTCGACCATTGGCCGATGTCGCGTTGCTGGCTGCCCACGTGGAACGATATGCCGTACGGTTCCAGCCCGAGGTCGCGGGCGTGGAGCATAAGGTTCCGCGTCATCTCCGGATGCGAACCGAACTTGCGGGACAGCGGCCAGTCGGCGCCGAGCCCTTCGGTGAGTATCCTGAAAAAGACCTTGGATTTGGGCGCGGCCCGGGCGAGCTTGTCAACGTCCTCGAAACTGTCGGTCGCGAACAGGCGGACGCCTTTGTCGTAGAAGTACGCGATGTCCTTCTCTTTTTTGATTGTGTTGCCGAAGCTCATCCTGTCGGGACCCACGCCCAGCCGTATCAACTGGTCGAGCTCGAAACGCGTGGCGACGTCGAAGCACGAACCCAGATCGCGGAGGAGGGCAACCACCTCGTCGTTCGGATTCGCCTTGACCGCGTAGAAGATCCTGGCGAACGGCATGTTCTTGCGGAGTTCCTCATATTTTGAACGTACGACGTCGAGGTCCAGGATAAGGCACGGCGTGTCCTTGTCCAGCGAGAAGCGTTTCATGCGTTCAAAGCGTTCTCGGCTCATGTAATCCTCGAGCGGAAACTCGTACTCTTCTTTCATCTCTCCTACCTCTGTTGGGCCATGATGGTGGCGTCCACTGCGCGACCTGCGGCAAAGATAGGGTCGTACCCCCCCTTTGTCAATGAGTCCGCTTTGATTGACCAAAGCCCGCTCATGACGTATGCTTGCACAACGATATGTCGATCGCCACAAGCCAGCAGATAGCAAAATACTATGAAACATTCCGCACAATATCGGTCACTTATACCAAGGATGTAGTAAAGTCCACGGGATTGTTGCCTCAGAATGTCTTCCTCAAGTGTCTGGGAGAGCAGTGGCCGTGCGTCGTGTACTCGAGTTCGTTCAATGAGGCCAAGGTCCTCGCGCCGAACAAACCGGGGCTCATGGAGAAAATTGCCAAGTCGAACAATCTCCTCAGCTTGCGCCTTTCGTTCCAGGTGACGGAGAACGCCGATCCCGTGTCGTTTTACATATCCGGCAAGGTGAGCGGCTTTTCCCCGTACGCTCAATCCAACGGTACGCTCCAGTTCGTGGTAATCCAATATACGCAAAGGCCTCCGGATAACTTCGTGGAAATTCTCGGCCGGATGCTCGAGGCCAATGTCAATTCGACAAGAAGGCAGGAGGAGCGCATACTGCTGACCCCGGACACGATGCGCAAGATAGGCTTGTCACGCAAGGAGACGACAGTCCTCATCGAGGGTGTCCCTCGTAAATGCATACTTAGGGACTTGTCGTTCTCCGGCTCCAAGATGATAATAATGGGCTTGGCCAAGTTCCTCGTCGGCAAGATATGCCAGCTCAGGATCGACCTCGAGGAGCCCAGGGAGACGATCGCCATCACCGGCACGATCGTCAGGTACGAGGATGTCGAGGGACGCAAGGACTTGACAGCCATCGCCGTGCAATACGACCTGGCTTCCGTGCCGATGTCGTACAAGATGCATATCAATGATTATATAGGTTCCCGCAAGAGCCAGACGGACAGCGACCAATCGGCGGACGGCAAACCGAAGACCGGTGGCGAGAGCGCCCCGAACCCACCCGACAAGCCCCCGGCCTGATGCGTTGCAACATACCCCGTTTGTCGATGATGCCGATGCCAGCCAATGAATGATGGAGATTGCATGAAGAGCGCCCCCGATTCCCCCCGGCTTCCGGGAAATATCGTGTTCATTGAGATTCCCGCGGCGATGGCGCGGCATATCGGTTCCTTCTCGGTCGATCCGGCGATCAAAGTACCCGTCGAGCTGGGTTCGGATGCTACAAACCTTGCAAGCCTTACCTGGGAAATGATAATCGCAGGCATGCTCCGCCTGCTCGCGTACGATCCCGACAACGCCGATGCGTCCTATTTCCGGCGTTTCATCCTTGCCGTCAAACCGGATATCTTCGACGAGCTGTCGGCTACCGGGATACTCAAAGCCAGGAACGGCGAACTCGATGTCGCCGAGGAGATATTCAAGGCTCTCGGCGGTCTGGCGCCCGAAGCCCCCGAACCGATACTCAACCTTGCAATATTGTACGAGGACAAGGCCGACGCGCTCGACCGCTCGGGCAAGGAGACGCTCGCCGATACCGTACGGGGCAAGGCGTTCGACGCGTACAAGCGGATGCTGGCTATGGAGCCCCCGTATCCCGACGCGTTCTTCAACGCGGGTTTTTTCTACATGAAGAACCGTTCCTTCGACCAGGCGGCCCGCAACTTCGAGGCGTATATCGGCATCGGCGAGGACGAAGCGAAAATTCGCAAGGCCAAGGAGATTGTGGGAAAGCTGCGGTTCAGGGGCAAAGCCGACGTGTTGTTCAAGGAAGCCTACGATTTCATCCGCATTGGCAAGGAAGAGGACGGTATCGCCAAGGCCATGGAGTTCGTCGAAGTCGACCCTTCCGTGTGGAACGGCTGGTTCCTTGTCGGCTGGGGCAGGCGCAGGTTGGGACGCTGGGACGAAGGGCGGGACGCCTTCCTCAAGGCGCTCGAGCTGGGCGCCGACGAGGTGGATGTGCTCAACGAGCTGGCCATTTGCGAAATGGAACTTGGCCGTTTGTCGGAAAGCCGCGGCAGGCTGGAACAGGCGCTTCGCAAGGAACCCGAGAACATCAAGATCATCTCGAACCTCGGGATCGTCGCGAGGAAGCAGGGGCGGGACGAGGACGCCGCCGGTTTTTTCAGGATCGTGCTCGAGATGGATCCCGGCGACGCGCTCGCCAGGACCCAGCTTGAAGAGCTCGATGCCTGATCGACCGCATGTCTTGACCCCCCGCCTGAGCGGGGCTAGTATCGGGGAATAATGGCGCAGAGAAAAGCGGCGTCCCGGGGCATTGCCGGGAGCCGGAGCGATTCCGGCAAGAAGAACGGGGCAGGTTGTCTCATCTGGCTCGTCATGTTCCTCGTGACGCTGCTTTTGTTCGTGCTCAACTGGAACAAGATACAGGAAACCATCAAGAGCACAGGTTTTTCCGATGCCATCAAGCTGCCTGGGCTCAAGGATCCCGGGAGCAAACCCCTGGAGGCTCCGGTACCGGGTACCGGTGACGGCAGCCAGCCGACTCGGGTCGATCCTCCGGCGGCAAGGCCCGGCGGGGGAGAGCCGTCGGTGACGCAACCGGCGGCACCGGTGACAAAGCCGGGTTCCGTTGCGGTCAAGCCCGCCGATCCAGGGACCAAGCCTACCACCACGGCCAAACCGGCCACCCCGATGGAGCAAGTCAAGTCGACGCGGGTGGCTACCCTGTTCTTCATCCGGGTCGACGACGACGGCACGATCAGCCGGCACGACGTGCAGCGCACTGTTTCGGTATCCGACTCGCCGATGAGCGACGCGCTCGAGGCGCTGATGGCCGGACCGGACGCCGATGAGATTTCCCGCGGCTTCATCAGCCTTATCCCGTCCGGGACGCGACTCCTGTCGGCCCAGGTGCGCGGATCGACCGCGTACCTGGACTTCAACGACGCCTTCATGTACAACCGCTACGGCGTCGAGGGCTACGCCGGACAGCTGAAGCAGATAGTCTATACAGCCACAATGTATCCCACAGTCAAGGACGTGCAGATCCTGATCGACGGGCAGAAGCGCGAGTACCTCGGCGGCGATGGCGTGTACATAGGCAAGCCCTTGTCGAGGGCATCCTTCTGATGCTCCCCGAGAGAGCCTGTCGACGTGCGCGCTGACGCGATAATCCGTTCGACCAGAGCCATGGCCGAACTCGAATACGCCAGGTCTTCAGGACCCGGCGGGCAGAACGTCAACAAGGTGGAAACCAAGGTCAGGGCGAGGATAGACCTGGCAAAGGTCGAGGGCCTTTCAGAGGCGGAACGTTCGCGTGCCAGGGAGATGCTCGCCGGCCGCATGGACGCCGCCGGCTTGTTGTTCGTGGCGGTCGACCTCGAGAGAAGCCGCGCCGCCAACGAGGACATCGCTATTCACCGGCTTGTCGACCTGATAGTGAAGGCGGCGCGCATCCCCAAGCATAGGTTCGCGACGAAGCCCACCAAGGCCTCCAGGGAACGACGGCTCGCTTCCAAGCGCGTGCGTTCGACGACCAAGGGCATCCGTTCCGCGCCGCCCGCCGATGACTGAGCCCCGGCTGATTATATCGAGTTATTTCTATTTATATTATGGAGTTCTTCCATGGCGAACTTGTAGTATCGCGACTTTGAATGTACAATCCAAGCGATAAAAAGGGAGGATTGACCCTTGAATGAAACACGTTTGCATGGTTGGCACATAGCCGCCGGGGCGAAGATGGCCCCGTTCGCCGGCTATGACATGCCTATCAGCTATCCCTTGGGTTCGGTCGAGGAACACCTGGTAACAAGGCGTTCCGTTGGTCTTTTCGATATCGACCACATGGGGCAGGTCGAGGTGGGCGGCAAGGACGCGGACGCGTTCGTCTCTGGACTCGTCAGCGCCGGGGTGCTCGACATGAAGGACGGTGACGCCCGGTATTCGCTGCTGCTCAACGAGCGCGGCACAGTCATTGATGACTTGTTCGTGTACAGGCTTCCCGGCGCCTGGTGGATTGTCGTCAACGCGTCCAACCGCGCCGAGGACGTCGCCTGGATGGTCGCGCGCCTGCGCGCGGGGGCGCAAGGGGGCAAGCCGGCCGACATCTCTATTGTCGACCGTTCCGACGATACCTACATGATTGCCGTCCAGGGCCCGCGCGCTATTGAACTACTCGACCTCCTGTCGGATTCGCCAATCTCGGGCTACCCGCGCTTCAGTTCGGGACGAGCGACGATCCTCGGCGTGCCCTGCCTGGTGGGCCGGACCGGCTACACCGGCGAAGACGGCGTCGAGCTGTTTTTTCCGGCGCTGGATGCCGAGAAGCTATGGACCGGCCTCATCGCCGAAGGCGAAAAGCGCGGGATCGAGACCAAGGCCATAGGCTTGGCAGCGCGCGACAGCCTGCGGTTCGAGGCGGGGATGCCGCTGCACGGGCACGAGTTGAGCCAGGACATCAACCCGCTCGAGTCAGGCTTCAAGTGGGCGTGCGACTTCGACAAGGACTTCGTCGGCAAGGCCGCTCTGGAGAAGATCGCGGTCGCCGGCGTGCAACGCAGGCTCGTCGGGCTCGAGGTCGTAGGAGGGGTGCCGCGCGAGGGCTACGAGGTGCTGGACCAAGGTGGCCGGAGGGTCGGAGCC
>CAZKJA010000246.1:0-475 GCA_964552925.1 uncultured Treponemataceae bacterium | reverse complement strand
TTCTGCCCGAGCGTTAAGAAGTTCGCCGCCAACGCCTTCGTCGAGGCGGGTCTGGCGAAGACGGGTACCGTCCTTGCAGTGTCGATCCGCGGCAAACCCGTCCCCGCCACCGTCGTGAAGCGCCCCTTGTACATCCCAACCTACCGCCGCTGATATGAGGGTGCTCTTAAAAAATGACAGGAAATTTGAACCACAGAGACACAGAGGCACAGAGATGATGAGGAATCGGGAGAATCTCACACAGAGACACTGAGACGTAGAGAGGATAAGAATGTGAAGAGAGTAGGAAAACCGAGAAGCATTTTTTCTACTCCGCGCCTCTGCGTGAGAATTTTTCGTCTTTTTTCTTGTCTTCGATCTTGACTCTGTGTCTCTGTGCCTCTGTGGCAAAATATTTGTAGATGATACTTTTTAACAACATAGGAGGAACATATGAGCATCGACAAGAAAGCGCGGTACAGGGAATCGCATGAAT
>CAZKJA010000245.1:0-6079 GCA_964552925.1 uncultured Treponemataceae bacterium | reverse complement strand
TCCTCGACATCAACCTGCCAGGCATGGACGGGTTCGAGTTCCTGCACGAGTTCCGCAAGTCAGGCGGGTGCCCGGTGCTGATAGTATCGGCGCGGGACGCCGACGAGGACATCATAGCGGGTCTTGGCTACGGCGCCGACGAGTTTGTTACCAAGCCGTTCTCGCCGCGGGTGCTGGTCGCCCGCGTCAGGGCGATGCTTCGCCGCGTCCAGGATACGCCCGCGCCCCGCGATAGCGCCATCGTCCGCTTCGGCCCGTTCACGATCGACCTCGACGCCTGCATGCTCAAGCGCGGCGACGAACGCGTGGCGCTGTCGGCGAAGGAATTCGCCGTGCTGTCCTTCCTGATTGCCAACGCCGGCAAGCCGCTCGGCCCCGAGACAATCTACGCGGGCGTATGGAAGAACGCGTACGGGGACATGACCGCCGTCGCCGTCTATATCCAGCGACTCCGGAGGAAGATCGAGGCCGACCCCGCGGCGCCACGCTATATAGAAACCGTCTATGGTATGGGTTACCGCTTTACGCTGGAACCGGAACCAGTCTCATGAAAATACGCAGTCAGTTCTATATCCTTGTCTTCGGCATACTCTTCATGCCGATATTCGTCGCGGCGGGACTCTATGGCCTGCAGCGCAGCAGGCAGTCAGAGGCCGTACAGATGCCCGGGTACGACGAGGTGACGAAGATGGCGGGTGGCACCTTCGACCGGGAATCGTGGGATCGACTGGCGGAGTTCATCTCGCACAGGCCTCCGACGATTGACTTCACGATTTTGGACGCGGATAGCCGCGTCGTATTCTCCACGATAGGCGCCCACCACGCCGGCGACATCGTGACGGATGAGCTATTGCTTGGGTATATCCGTGAGACGAGCTCAGACTATTATTATCAGATGGACGCGCCCGCGCGCCTGGGCGAAAGCGGATTCTTCGTGCTTACCCGCATCGACAGGGCAGACCACGGCCCTCCAGATTTCTTCCGCTTGCTCGCAATGCTGATTGTGACCATATTCCTGTTTTCAGCCATCATGTCGGTGCTCATGGCGCGGTCGATCACCCAGTCGGTGCTCTCGCTCGACGAGGCCACGCGCCGCATAGCCTCGGGCGAACTTGACCGTATCGTGTCCGTCCGCGGTTCCAACGAGATAACGTCGCTCGCGTCGTCGCTCAATTCGATGCGGCTCGCGCTCAAGGACGACCAGGCCAGGCGCTCGCGTTTCATTATGGGCGTCACGCACGACCTCAAGACACCGCTCGCTCTGATAAAAGGCTACGCGGAGGCAATCGACGACGGCATGGCCGACGAGCCCAAGGAGCGCGAGCGTTACGTGGGCATTATCGGCGCCAAGGTCGACCAGCTGGCCGGCATGATAGACGATCTGATCGATTTTGTGCGCGTCGATACGGGGGAGTGGAGGCGCCGGCTGGAGACGGCTCCGCTCGCGCCGTTCCTCCGGGGCCAGTGCAAACGGCTGGAAGCGGACGCCGTGTTGCTCGGGCGCAGGGCCGAGGTGACTATAGACCTGCCGGAAGACCTGTCCGTGGCGTTCGATGAACGGCTCTTCACAAGGGCCATCGAAAACATCGTCAACAACGCGTTGCGCTATACCGACTCAGGCGGGCTCGTGCGCGTGTCGGCCTGGCCTGAACCCTCCGTTGCGGCGCCGGAACGGGTCGTCATCGAGATATCGGACGATGGCCCCGGCATAGACCCGGCAGATCTGGACAATATCTTCGACCCGTTCTATCGCGGATCCTCGTCCCGGCGGGAACAGGGCATGGGACTCGGCCTGTCGATAGTCAAGAGCGTGCTCGAGTCCCATGGCTGGTCCATCAACGTGGTATCGCATCCGGGCGAAGGCAGCGCCTTCACCATAACAATACCCATGCGCTGACGATGGAGGTCACGACAAGTCGTCCCGTGCCCCGACGAGCTCGAACAGCTTTATGCCCTCGGTCGGGAACCGCGCCTTGGTGGCGGATACTACCTCCCTCAGGATCTTGGCCTGCTCGTCGTCGACGTACGCTATCAACAGGAAATTTTCCTCCGGCCAGGTCGCGGTGCCCAGCTTGCGCGTCCCCGACCCCCGGCCGTGCACGACCGGAACGACCGAGTAGAGGAATTGCGGGATGGCGGCTTCGAGGCCTTCGAGAATGTCATCCTGGACCGACCGGTTGGCAATTATTTCGAATCGAATCATTTTTCGGCCTCTTTGACTGGCTTGGGGCGCTTTTCGTTGAAGAATGAATAGATGACAGGAATGAAGAAGAGCGTGATGAGCATGGCGGAACTCAAGCCGCCGAGTACGGTAAGCCCAATCGGTTTGATCATCTGCGAGTTTTCACCCGTCGAGAAGGCCATAGGCACAAGACCGAGTATGGTCGTCAGCGTCGTCATCAGGATCGGACGCAGACGGGCGGCGCCGCCGGTTACGCAGGCTTCGCGGACGTTCATGCCTCGCTTGACGAGCAGGTTGGTGTAATCGACGAGGACGATGCTGTTGTTCACGACGATGCCGACGAGCATCACCACGCCAATTGCCGTGAACATTGTCAAGGGTTCTCCGCTTATCGCGTAGACGGCGACCACTCCAATAACGAGGAGCGGTATCGTGAACATGTTGATAAGCGGGTCCTTCCAGGACTCGTACTGCCCGGCCATCACGCCGAACACAAGGAACAGCGCCATCGTCAGGATCATTATGAATACTGTACCCGTCTCGACTATATCCCGCCATGCGCCTTCGTAGGCGAGGGTCATCCCCTCCGGGATCACCATGCTTTCGGCGACGGCGGCCTGGATGTCCAGTTCGACGTCGCCGGGGCGCTTCTGGGTGGAGATTATCGCGGTGACGTGGATGATCCTGCTCTGGTTCTCGCGGGCGATGCTCACCGGCCCCACGCCCTTCTCGAGCCTGGCGAAATTCGCCAAGGCCACGCGGCCGGACGAACCCTTGACGTAGATTCGCTCCAGGTCCGGAACCTTCATCCTGTCGGCCTCGCGCAGGGAGAGGACGACGGAGTAGTCGTTGCCCGCCGAACGGTAGGTCGTCGCGGTCGTGCCGGCGACGCTCGCGTACAATTCCCTCGCCACCGACTGGACATTGACCCCGAACGAATAAGCGCGAGCGCGGTCGATTATGACCTCGACCTGGGGAAGCCCTTCTGTCAGGCTCATCGAGACGTCCTTGACGTCGGGAATCTTCTTTTCGAGCAGGTCGATGAGGCTGCGGGCCATCGAGATGCCCGCGTCAAGGTCCTGGGTGCGTATCGCCACGTCGATATCAGCGCCGCCGGACATCTGGCGGAAACTTCCCAGCGAGTAGTTGAATTTCGCGTTGGGGAAGTCGTCGAAACGGGTTCTGAGCTTTTCCTTTACCGTCTCCGCGTCGGCAATCCTGTCCTTGAATGCCGGTAACTGTACCGTCAACTGGCCGCTATGGGAATTGGAGCCGCGCCCTGCCGTCGTGATTATGTTCCCGGTTTTCCTGCCGTCCTCGAGCGCCGTCTTCTGCATCTCCAGCATTACGGCCTCGGTCTCGGATAGCTTCGTTCCGACCGGCAGGGTGACATTAAGGTTTATCGCGTCATCGGACGATAGTGGCATCAGGTTGATGTTCATCCTGGGAATGAACGATAGGCTGGCTAGGAATAAGCCGACCACGATGATGACCGTCGTCGGCCTGTGGTGGATAGCGGTGTCGAGGGCCTTCCTGTACGCGCTGGTGAGCGCCTCGATCGCGCCTTCGATACTCCGGTCGACCGCGGCCAGGAACGGATTGTGTAGCGGTTTCTCCTTGCGTGTCGTCAAAGGCAGGTATGTGCTCGCCAGCACTGGAATCAGGAATATCGCGACGAACAGGCTGGACAAGAGGGATATGACGATCGTAAAAATCATGTCGGTGAATATCTGCCCGAGGATCCCCAACCTGTTTTTGAAGAACAGCATTGGGATGAAGACGAAGATCGTTGTCAGGTTGGAGGCGATGATGGCGGACATCATCTCATGGCTGCCGAGGATCGCGGCCATCTTGGGTTTCGCTCCACGTTCCCGGTATTGGTAGATGTTTTCCAGAATCACGATCGAGGCATCGACTATCATGCCTATGCCCAGGATGAGTCCCGTCATCGTCATCATGTTCAACGTGATGCCCGCAAGGAACATGGCGAGCAGGGTGACGAGGATTGAGAACGGTATCGATATGCCCACGATGATTGTACTTTTTATTGTCCGCAGGAAGAGGAACAGGATCGCCATGGCGAGCAGGCCGCCTTGCCAGGCCGAGGTGAGCAGGTTGTTTATCGTGCCGCGTATCTGCAAGGTCTGGTCGGACACTATTTCCATCGTCACGTCGGCGGGAAGGAGTTTCTGAATTTCCTCCATCTTCGCGTACACTGCGTCGGCCGCCTTGACGGTGTTCATACCGCTTCTTTTGGAGAGCGACACGTAGACCCCGGGTTCGCCGTTGACGTATACGACCGATCTTTTGTCCGCGTAGCCTTCGAACACCTCTCCCACGTCGGACAGCTTGACCCCGTAGCCGTCGAGCGTCGCGATCACGGTGGAAGCTATCTCCGCGACGCTCCCGTACTCGCCGACAGTCCGGATCAGGTAGTCCTTCGTGCCTTCGCCGATGCTGCCGCCTCCCATTTCGATATTCTGCGTAGCGAGGCTCGAAGCGATGCCGGTAATCGTGAGGCCGTACGCGTCGAGCCGGTTTTGCGAAAGCTCCACGCGCACTATCTTGCTGCGTCCGCCGTTGACGGAAGCCTGCGCTATGCCGTCGACCTGCTCGAAGTAGGGCTGTATGTACTGCTCGGCGATCGACTTGAGTTCCTCGGCTCCGCGCTTGCCAGATATCGCTATCCTTATTATGGGCATGTCGTCGGCGTTGAACTTGTAAATCCTTGGGGATTCGGCATCGTCCGGCAGTGAATTCCGTACCCGGTCCAGCTTGTCGCGTATGTCGTTGGTCGCTTCGTCGAGGTCGACCCCGTAGCCGAATTCCAGGGAGAGCCGGCTGGAACCCTCGCTGGAGGAGGATGTCAGCTTGATCAGCCCGCTTACGTTGATAAGGGCGCTCTCGAGCTTGGCCGTTACAGTCTTCTCGACCGATTCGGGACTGGCCCCGGAGTAGGACGTACTCACCGAAAGGAACGGCCTCTCGATATTGGGCATCAAGTCCAAGGCTATGTCCGCAACCATGTATAGCCCGGTTATCATGATAAGGCCGAACACCACGGCCACCAGTACGGGCCGTTCAACGACTTTTCTTGCGATGCTCACGGGGTTTTCCTCTCCGGGGGAAGCACCTTGACCTTGGCACCGTCGGTCAGCACCGAGGCTCCTTCGACTACCACTGTGTCGCCCAAGGCCAAGCCCTTGCGGATCTCGGCGACGCCGTCCACAGTGATGCCAATTTCGACAGGCCTTTTTGCTACTGTGTCGCCGGGGAGGACGACAAAGGCATGGCTGCCTGTCGAGTCGCTTACTATGGCTTCGGCGGGCAACTTGAGCCGGTTCGCATAGTTGACGGTGTCGAGCCGAATCCTTGTGAACATTCCCGCGTTTATCCGCGAATCCGGCCTGTCGAACGACAAACGTATCTCTTTGGTCCGGGATGTGGAATCGACGACCGGTGAGACCCTGCTCACGGTAGCTGGGAAACTGACGCCGGGATACGCCTCGAGCAAAACTGTCGCCTTTAGGCCGGTCCTGAGTACGCCGACGTAGCGTTCGGCTATCCGGCTGCTTATCTGCAGGCCGTTGGAATCGAGCAAGCCGATCTTCGCGATTATCGAGGTCGTGCCAACCTTGGATCCCGCCGCGAGCGGGAGCGAAGTGATAGTGCCCGTTATCGGCGCGTACACCTGATGGAGCGCGTACGCGCTGCCGGGCGTGCTCGGATCGATCTCGGCGATGAGGTCCCCTTGTCCTACCTTCGAACCAAGAGGCAGCCGTATCGAGACGAGCTTGCCTGCCACGTAGGGATTGACCTCGACGGTCGAGTCGACGACTATGTCGCCGTTCGCTTCTATATAATCCTGGATCGATCCCTTTTCTACAACTGTGGTCC
>CAZKJA010000244.1:3427-6087 GCA_964552925.1 uncultured Treponemataceae bacterium | reverse complement strand
GCCGCCGCGAGCGCGGCGGCTACGAGGAAGGTGCGCCTCACCGGCGGCTCCCGGCGTTCCAATCGGCTTCGCGTATAATCACAGGTTCGCCGAGCTTGCCGCCGAAAGCCTCGGCTGGCAGGGTGATATTGATGTTGACCGCTCCATTCTGCTTCCCGATGAAATCGACCAAGGATTCCATGCCCAAACCGGAGGCCGCCACCGGCGTCGCCTCGACGCCACGGCGTATCGCAAGCCTCAGTTCGTTGTTTCGCGCATTGCTGGCGACGAGGGCGAACGACAGCGTCACGAGCACGACCGCGGCGGCGGCGATCGCCGGCAACGGCAAGGCATAGCGCCGGAACCAAAGCGGCCGGACTTCGAGCGACCGGCTCCATGGCATGGCGGACAGACGGGCTGCCACGCGGTCCTTGGCGCCCAAGGCCGCGGCGTCGTTGACGGCCGAGTCGGCAGACAGCATGCCCTGCACGCGCCGCATCGAGGCGACCGAGGCGGAACAGGCGGCGCAAGCGCCAATGTGTTTGTCAATGTTCTCGCGCCAGGGCGACGGCACCTCGCCATCGATCCAGGCGGATAGAAGTTCACTATCGGGACACATCGTTGCCATCCTCCCGCATCATCGCCGCAAGCGCCTCGCGGGCCCTGAAGACCCGCACCTTCACATTTCCTTCGGCGATGCCAAGCGCCTTCCCTATTTCCTTGTAGTTGAGCAGACCGTACTCCTTGAGCACGAGCACCGTGCGGAACTTCTCCGGCAGGAGATCCAGATACCGGCGCATGTCCCGGCTCGCTTCGTTCCTGACTGTCTCGTCTTCCGGGGATGAGCCGGCATGGCCATCGATTTCCCTGAAGTACCGCTGGTACACTTTCTGCTCGCGGCCCTTGCGCTTGATCCAGTTGAGCGCGTTGTTTTTGACAACGCGTATCAACCAGTACTTGGCGTCGTCCTTGGTGGGGAACATGGCCCAGCGTTCGACCGCCTTGATGTACGAATCGTGCACTATATCCTCGGCGGCCTCGTCGGAGTTGGTTATCCTCCTGGCCACCCTGAAGAGCATCATGAACGTTTCGTCGTAGAGCGCCTTGAAAGCCTCACCCTCGACAGTTTCCCGCTTTGTAAACAATCCTCGTTCCCCTTCCGTTACGAGTTTCGGGAACTGTCGGGGACAGAAGCGCCTTCTGATCCGACGCTCGGCAGGATTTTCCAGGTGGTTCCACCGGATCCATCTTCCAGGATGACGCCCCGGGCCTTCAGCTTGTCGCGGATCGAGTCGGCTTTTGCAAAATCCTTGTCTTTCTTGGAGGCGGCGCGTTCCGCTATCAACGTCTCGATCTCGGCGGCGAGTCCGGCATCGACGGGAGCGGCTTCTACGCGCTCCAGAGCCGCGAGCCCGAGGCCGAGCACGCGGTCCATATCGAAGGCGGCGCCGAGCGCGTCGGCTGCGGGCACGTTCTGCTCCCGCAACACGCCCCACAGCTCGGCGAGCGCCCGCGGAGTTGACAGGTCGTCCTCGAGCGCCACCTTGAACGCGTCGAGCCTGGCCTTGGCGGCTGGGCACAGGGACGGTACAGGCGTCGGCCCAGGACCGGCGGCGGGGACCTTCTCGCGCAGGGCGAGCACGCGGTCCACCAGCGACTTGCGCGATGCCTTGCTTGAATCGAGCGCCTCGTACGAGAACTGCAACTGCGAACGGTAATGCCCCCCAAGGAGGAAATACCTGTAATCGAGCGGATCGTAGCCTGAGTCGACGAGCACCTTGAGCGTCAGGAATCCTCCCTTGCTCTTGCTCATCTTGCCCGCGCCCATGACCAGGAACTCGTTGTGGAGCCAATAGTTGACCCACTTCTTCCCGGTCGCGGCCTCGCTTTGGGCAATCTCGTTGGTATGGTGCACGGGTATATGGTCGATCCCGCCCGCGTGTATGTCGAAGCTGTCGCCGAGGTACTTCATGCTCATCGCCGAGCACTCGATATGCCAACCCGGATAACCCCTGCCCCACGGGCTGTCCCAAACCAGGGCCTGGTTCTCGAATTTCGACTTCGTGAACCACAGAACAAAGTCCTGGGGATTGCGCTTGTTCTCGTCGACATCGACGCGGGTACCCGACTGCAATTCATCGAGCTTGAGAAGGCCCAGCTCACCATAATTCGGGAACATTGACACATCGAAGTACAAGTTGCCGCCGGCCGGGTACGTAAAACCGCGCGCCTCGATACGCTTGATGAGCTCTATCATTTCGGCTACGTGGTCGGTAGCCTTGCAGATGACGTCAGGCCGCGCGATATTGAGGCGGTCTGTATCGGCAAAGAAGGCCTCGGTGTAATAACGGGCAACCTCGAGCACGCTCTTGCCGCGTTCGGCCGCGGTCTTCACCATCTTGTCCTCGCCGGTATCGTCGTCGCCGGAGAGATGGCCCACGTCGGTGATGTTCATAACGTGCTTCACATCATAGCCCAGGTAGCGTAGCGAACGCGCCACTATATCGTCGAACACGTAGGCTCGCAGGTTGCCGATATGGGCGAAGTTATAGACCGTCGGGCCGCAACCGTAGAAGCCGACCTTGCCTGGCATGACCGGTTCGAACTCCTGCAACGAACGTCCGAGAGTATTGTAGAGTCGTAAGCCCATTCGATCCTCGTTTCAAAAAATCTGTCGTTCA
>CAZKJA010000244.1:0-3327 GCA_964552925.1 uncultured Treponemataceae bacterium | reverse complement strand
CACAGAGACACAGAGAAGATGAGGCAGGAAGTAGATGAAGTTCAAGAAGGATTTTCCTTTTCACCATCCCTCTTCAATTTCACCCATATACCATCTCATTTCTTTTCATCTTCTCTGTGTCTCTGTGCCAATTCTCCATCTCAAACGGTACTCATCTTAACAGAAAACACGTGGTGGGGTACCATGCATGCAGCATGGATACACTACGGAATTTCATCGATAAATGCAATATCGATGCCGAGACGCTGTACGACGAACCGATGCGCGACCATACAAGCTTCCGCATCGGCGGGCCCGTGGACGCCTTTGTACGGCCGCGGAGCCAGGAGGCCTTCTCGGTGTTGCTGGCCGAGGCAGCCGCCGAAGGCATCCCCGTTGCGCTCATCGGTGGCGGGGCCAACCTGCTGGTCGCGGACTCGGGCGTCCGCGGCATCGTCGCCTCGACCGCCTACCTGCGGACCTTCGCATTCCTTCCGGAAGGGAAGGTTCATGCCGGAGCGGGGCTTCCCGTCGTGGACCTCGTCGGCGAGGCTTGCGCGCGCGGGCTTTCCGGGCTCGAGTTCGCGGCAGGGCTTCCAGGCACTATCGGGGGGGCGGTCTTCATGAACGCCCGCTGCTACGACAGGGAGTTTGCCGACATCATCGATACCATTGAATACCTGGTCGCCGGTAGCCCGACCGCGCCCGCATGCTCAGGCGGAGTCATGGCGATCGACCGGGAGGAATGGGCCTACAAGCGTACGCCGTTCATGCCTGGGGGCAGGCTCGCGGGCGCGCTCGTCACAGGCGCGAGCATGAGGCTCGAACCCGGCGACCCCGCGCGCATCGGTGCCCGGATGCGGGAGCACGAGGCGGACCGCGCGGCCAAGGGTCACTTCGACTACCCCTCGGCCGGCAGCCTGTTCCGCAACGACCGCGCCTTCGGCCGTCCCGTCGGCAAGCTGCTCGACGAACTGGGCTTCCGCGGCAGACGGCTGGGCGACGCGATGGTCAACCCGAAACACGCCAACATTTTCGTCAACGCGGGGAAGGCCAGCGCGGCGGACATGATGCGCCTTATCGAAGAAGCCCGCGCGGCTGCACGCGCCACCTTCGGGTTCGAGCTCGTCCCCGAGGTCGTGTTCCTGGGGGATTTCCAGTCCCAAAAATGACATCATGGCAGCTGAGAGAAAGTCCGGAAATGGCTTATTGAATGATCTGGATCAGTTTTAGCTTACGATTCAGTTGGCAATCGCTATTTTGCTTCACCAGCAAATTTCCCGAAGTTATTTTTACCGGGAGGTTTATTATATAGTGCTCGAATAGAGGCACTCGGGTTTCTTTACCGGCATCTTGAGCAGAACCAATCTGAAAGCACGACTTGCAGTAATTGCCGTGCGACCAAGGCAAAAATTCATTTAATGCCGGAGTGAGCGAAGCTTTCAATAAACTGCTTCTGGAAAAAAAGAAACAGGAATAGAAGAGGCGCAATCACGAGCAATGTTGCGGCGGTAACATCACTCCATTGAGCACCAGTCTCATAGGACATAGCGAATATCGCCAGACCCAAGGTTAAAGGTCTTTTCTCGACAGAATTAATCATAACAAGCGGCCAAAGGAAGTTGTTCCATTGGTAGGAAGATGATATCAGGCCAAAAGCAATATAGACAGGTTTTAGCAGTGGAACATAAATCTGGACCAGCATTCTAGGTAAACTACACCCATCCATTTTGGCGGCTTCTTCCAGTTCATATGGAATCGTTTTGATTGTTTGTCGCATCAAGAAAGTACCCATGGCAGAGGCAAAAAACGGGAGGATTACACCCAACTTGGTATCAACAAGACCCAACTGTCCCATAAAACTATAGTTTGGCATTATCAGAACATCCGGAGTAATCATCAACTGAGTGAGAAAAAGCATGAATAGAATGTTCTTGCCGAAAAAATTCAATCGGGCAAAGGCATATCCTGTCATTGTAATGAGGACGAACTGAACTGCAAGCGTACCAAATACCATTATTATCGTGTTTACATAATATTGACCGAAGGGTGCGGCGAGAAGAATTCTCTTAAAATTTCCAAGCGTGGGCCAACTGATTGAAAAAAGATCTATTGCTTTGTCGGGAGCTATCAATGCTGTTCGAATCATCCAGATGAGGGGAATCATATAGACAAGAGCAAAAAGATACATACATCCATATACAATAATAGTTGCAATGTTCAATTTTTTATGTGGCGCTTTGATTCTTAACGCTTCACTCATAGTTGCCCTCTCGACAATTTTATTGTCCCGCTTAGCTGTAGAATGTTCTCTTATCCTGGATGAAGAATTGGATTCCGGTGACCATAAGAAGCATTACAATGAGAACCACCGTCATAGCGGCCGCCTTGCCCACATCCCAGAAGTCAAATCCTACTTGATATATATAGAATAGCAGCATATTCGTCGCATTCCCTGGTCCACCCTTGGTCATGATGTATAAGTGATCCACGATTTTATACGCGTTGGTCAATGTTATGACCGTTACATATAAGGTAGTGGGTTTTAGCAATGGCCATGTTATATGCCAGAAGCTTGCAATTGGCCCTGCACCATCAAGACGCGCCGATTCGTATAATTCCCTTGATATGCCCTGTAATCCGGAGATGTAAAAAATCATTACATAACCAGCCTGTTTCCAAATCAGCATAAAAATTAGTGCCCATATGGCGGTAGTTGAACTTCCCAGCAACCGCAAGTCGGGGAAAAATTTACCAACAATTCCATACATGGGGGTATATATAAAAAGCCATATATCAGCAACAGCAACCATGGGTAAAATGGTTGGATGAAAGAATGCTACCCTCGTCAATCCTTTGCCAAATTTAACTTTATTTGCGAATAGTGCCATTGCTACGGCAATAGCAATACTTGTCGGAATTGTACACAGAGCGATCAGTATATTATTCATGAAAGCTTGCTTGAATACACCATCTTCCAACAAGGCGATATAATTATTAAATCCGTTGAACACAGGGACTGAAACGGAAAGATTGTCTCGAAAAAAACTAAGATAGAAGCTTTTTGCTATGGGATATAGCGTAAATAGCGTGAGAAAAATAAAAGACGGTAGTATCAATCCCCATGCGAGAAAAGATGTTTTCCATTTTTTCTTCGTATTTCGATCCATTCCATTAATCCAGTTTCGTTTTCTCTTTACCCGCAAAGGCAAATCCATTGCATGCGTTGCAGTTGCACTTGTCATACGCCTATCCTTATGCAGATCGCATTGTCTCTTCACCGAGAAACCGCGCACGCTTTCGCAAGCTTCCGGTACGAATACTCGTACCGGAAGCTAATTGATCTCT
>CAZKJA010000243.1:0-6093 GCA_964552925.1 uncultured Treponemataceae bacterium | reverse complement strand
GGCGACAAGGAATTCACCATATACGCGCCGCAGAACTACGAGCTCCACGTCAAGGCCGCCGAGATGTACCAGCAGATGCTCGCCAAGGTCGGCATGAACGTGAAGATCCAGCTAGTCGACTGGTCCACCTGGCTGTCCAAGGTATATTCCGGTGGAGACTACGACTTCACCGTCATCGGACACACCGGCAAGCTGGACCCGGACGGCACCCTGGCCGGCTACGGCAAGGGCAAGTACGTAAAGTGGAAGAACGAGCAGGTCGCGGCCGCCGTCGACAAGGCTGTAACGATCTCCGACTTCGCCGCCCGCAAGAAGTTGTACACCGAGGCGCTCGAGATCATGGCCAAGGAAGTCCCCTTTGTATACACGGGCTCTTCGTACCGCAGCACGGCTACCAGGGCCAACGTTGTCGATTTCAGGATGACCCCGAACATCGACACCTACGATCTCAGGTGGACAGAGCTCAAATAGATGATAACGACCCGTAGATCGCAAAAGGTGCTGTTCGCTCTCGCGGTCGCATTCCTCTTAATCCTCATGGCGGCCGCGATAGCCGCCACGAAGGTGGCGCCGTACGACCCGACCGAGCAATTCCTCGACAGGCGCTTCCACGCGCCGAGCCTGCAGAATCCCCTCGGGACCGACAACTACGGCCGGGACGTACTCTCCAGGATCATCTACGGGTCGCAGGCGGCCCTCATCGTAGGCTTCGTCACCGTGACGATGGCGCTGGTGATCGGGTCGACCTTCGGCCTGGTCGCCGGCCTCGGTTCGAGGCCGGTGGACAGCGTGCTCATGCTGCTTATGGACAGCGTGCTGTCATTCCCGACGATACTGCTGGCGATAACTGTCGTCTCGTTCCTCGGGTACGGGCTGCCGCAAGTGATGCTCGCCCTGGGCATCATCAGCAGCCCGATGTTCGCGCGGCTCGTGCGCGCGGAAACCCTGTCGATCAAGACCGAAGGCTACGTCGAGGCCGGCCGCGCGTTAGGGACGCCGGTGATAAAGATAGTGTTCAAGCACATCATCCCGAACCTCCTCGGAAAGGTAGTGGTCCAATGCTCGATCACCTTCGCCTTGTCGGTGGTGGTCGAAGCGTCCCTGTCTTACCTGGGGCTGGGAACCCAGCCGCCCGGCGCAAGCTGGGGGCTTATGCTCAAGGACGCGCGCAACTACCTGATCCAGGCGCCATGGATGGCGGTGTACCCGGGTCTCTGCCTGGCGTTCACGGTGCTCTCGTTCAACATCATCGGGGACACCTTGTCGGAACGTCTAAACCCCAGGCTCACAGGATCGTCGTAGGTTATTGCCGCTTGACTAAAGTGTAAAACTAACTGAACCTGTTATATTCGCCCATGGCGGCTGCAACGGCCGCTTGTGGGCGAATCTGTCATCCCTTTTTCATCCCAAGGAGGCTTCAATGAATACACGCAACTCCCGCATCCTGGCGATCGCGTTCCTGCTGGCGCTGGTGCCGGCTACGCTTATGGCCCAGAGTTTCACGCTCAAGCTCGCGCACCTGAACGCCCAACAACCCTTCGAGGTAGCCTCGGGCGCGATGGCCGAGGTCTTCAAGTCCGAGGTCGAGGCCAACTCCAACGGCCGCATCAAGGTCGAGTTGTACCCCAACGGCGTCCTGGGCAAGGAACCCGAGACGATGATCCAGGTCCGCGCGGGCGTCGTCCAGTCGTACATATCGTCGTCGGGCGGCATCGCGCAGTTCTACCCGATGATAGACGTCACCAACATGCCCTTCGCTTTCTCGAGCTACAACGTAGGCTACAAGGTCTACGACGGCGAGTTCGGCAAGGACCTCGCCAAGGACATCGAGGCGAAGGCCCAACTCAAGGTGCTTGGCTTCGGCGAGTCCGGCGGATTCTTCGCTATCTCGAACAACAAGAAACCGATAAAGAGCCCGGCTGACATGAAGGGCATCAAGCTCCGCACGATGGCTTTGCCGCTCCACCAGGAGATAGTAAAGGCGCTCGGCGCCTCCCCGACGACAGTAGCCTGGGCCGAGGTGTACACCTCGCTGCAGACCGGCGTCGTCGACGGCCAGATGAACCCGCTG
Source organism: uncultured Treponemataceae bacterium (assembly GCA_964552925.1). Classification (GTDB taxonomy): domain Bacteria; phylum Spirochaetota; class Spirochaetia; order Treponematales; family UBA12059; genus SZUA-370. Next base: position 4,022 of record CAZKJA010000243.1, on the reverse strand, counting down.
TCGATAATCGCCATGGCGAAGTTCCAGGAAGTCCAGAAGTACCTGACCCTGACGAACCACCTCTACGCTCCCTACGTCTGGGTTATGAATCCCAAGTTCTACCAGAGCCTCCCCGCCGACCTCCAGAGCGTCGTCGACGATGCGGCCAGGACGGCAATACTCGCCGGCCGCGGGCTTTCCCGCATCATCGACGCCAGCGACAAGGGCCTTCCGACCCTCAAGGCGCGGATGGAAGTCTACGTGCCCAGCACCGCGGAGATGAAGCAGTTCCGCGACGCCACGATGCCCGCCGCGAAGGCCTTCATGACCGACAAGTACAAGGCCGAAGGCACCAAGTGGGTGGACGCCTTCTACAAGGCGATAGGGGAGGCCGAGAAGGAACTCGGGCTCCGCTGACAATCGCAAGCCAGCTGTGGGGACGGTTTCCGCGACGGGGCCGTCCCTTCGTGCTTTGAGGGGACGAAACGATCGGCCCATCCTGTATTGGAGGTTCATTATGGCGGGACGCGGTTCCGTATTGGTCGGCGTGCAGAAAGCCTCCGACGCGCTCGACAAAGCGATGGCCTTGTTCTGCGGGCTCATATTCGGCGTGATGACGTTCGTCGTGCTCGTGGGTGTCTTCTTCAGGTATGTGATGAACTCTCCACTGTCGTGGACCGAGGAAGTCTCGCGCTACCTGATGATCTGGGGCGCCTCCGCCGCTATCAGCCTGGGCATCAAAGCTGACGAACACGTAGGCTTGACGATGCTCTACGAAGCCTTGAAAGCGCCGTGGGCGCGTCATGTCCTCCGGAGCCTTATATACCTGGCGGTGCTTGTCTTCCAGGGGATTCTCTTCACCTATTCCCTGGGTATGGTAAGGGATGCAAGGTCGATGAATACACTCGCGCTCGGCATAACGATGATGCTGCCGTACGCCGCGGTACCGGTTTCCATGGCGATAAGCGCGGCACAGCTCGTACTTGTTTTCATACTCAAGACTTCCGGACTCGACGACAGGCCGATGGAAGTCAAGATCATCGACATCTAGGAGGGCCTCCGTGTTAATTTCAGTAGCGGTAGTTTTCTTCGCCTTCCTGGCACTGGGCGTTCCGATCGGCTTTACGATAGGTTTTGCCGGATTGACGGGCCTCTTCCTGATGGGTTCAGGCGCCAGCCTCTTTGGCATGGCTCCGCTCCAGTATTTCTCGGGCCTGGACATGTTCACCCTGATGGCGATGCCTTTCTTCATCTTCGCCGGTGAGATCATGAACAAGGCGGGCATCACCCAACGCCTCGTGCGCTTCGCCAACATCCTCGTCGGCAACGTCCGGGGCGGCCTGGCGCACGCGAATATCCTCGCCAGCGTGTTCTTCGCGGGCATGACCGGCGCTGCCGTCTCCGATACCGCGGCGATCGGTACCATGCTGATCCCGGCGATGAAAGATGACGGGTACGACCTTGACTTCGCGGCAGCCGTGACGGCGGCTTCGTCGATCATAGGCCCGACCATACCGCCCTCGAACATGATGGTCATCTATGGTTCGCTGATGAACGTGTCGATCGCCGGTCTCTTTGCCGCGGGATTCCTTCCGGGCATACTGCTCGCCATACTCCTGATGATCATGGCGGCTTTCATATCGTGGAAACGTGGTTACCCCAAGGGTATCAAGACGACGTTCAAGGAGAAAATCGTCGGTTTCAAGGACGCGATCATACCGCTCTTGATGCCGGTGATCATCCTTGGCGGCATCCTGTCGGGCATCTTCACGCCAACCGAAGCGGCGGCTGTCGCGGTTCTTTACGCGGTCGTGATCGGCTTTTTCGTACTCAAGTCACTGAAGGTCCTGGACTTGCTCCCGATGCTCACCAAGACCGCCCGCATCACCGGCGTGGTTTTCCTGATCATAGGCACCGCCTCGATACTCAGTTGGGTGCTCGCGATAAACCAGGTTCCGCAGGCGATCGCGACGTTCCTGCTCGCGACAACCGGCAACCCGAAACTGATCCTGCTTATGATCCTCATCCTTATGCTCATCGTCGGCATGTTCATGGACATAGCAGCCGCGTTGATAATCCTGGGTCCGATCCTTCACCCTATCGCGATGTCGATGGGCATGCAACCGATACACTTCGGCATCATCATGGTGCTGTCGCTGAACATCGCGCTAATGACGCCGCCGGTCGGGGCTTGCCTCTTCGTCGCGTGCTCGATCTCGAAGCTGAGCCTGGCGCAACTGAGCAAGGCTATCTGGCCGTTCATCATCATGGAGGTGATAGCCCTCTTCCTGGTCGCGTACATACCCGAGATATCGCTGCTGATTCCAAGGCTGATGGGTCTCATATAGAAAAATTGCCTCGAGGGGATATCTGTCGCATGATCATAAAGATGTCCTCCATTGACCGGAGGGCGCCAAAGGGGGCTCTTATGGGCGACAAGAAAAAGATAGGCATCATCATCTGCGACCGGTACCGCCGTTGTGCCGGCGGCAAGTGCCTGCGTTCGATGAAAAACAAGGAAGGCGCGTTTGCCAGTTATGGCGACACGGAACTCGAACTGGTCGGCTATACCTCCTGCGATGGCTGCCCGGGCGGCAACATCGAGTACGCGGGCGACGAGATGGTCAAGAACGGAGCCGAGGTTATCCACCTTGCTACCGGCCTCGTGGTCGGTTATCCGCCGTGCCCGTACATCGATACCTTCAAGGATTTCCTCGAGAAGCGCTACCCGGTCAAGGTCGTCATAGGCACGCATCCGATCCCCAAAAAATACCTCGACATGCATACGAAGCTCGGCACCTGGCTCGACCCTGTATGGAAACCGCGAGTCGCGGCGACGATGGCCGACGCAACGACCCGCGAGCGCTATGACTGACAGGACTCCGGTCAAGCCGCCAAGGCTGGATTTCGCCCACCTGCCTACGCGCATCGAGGAACTCCCGAGGTTGACGAAGTTTCTCGGCGGGCCGCGCATCGTCGTGAAGCGGGACGACCAGACCGGGCTCGCCTTCGGCGGAAACAAGACGCGGAAACTCGAGTTCCTCGTCGCCGAGGCGCTTGCGCAAGGCGCGAAGAGCTTGGTCTCCGCGGGCGCGATCCAGTCGAACCACTGCAGGCAGACCGCCGCCGCGGCCGCCAGGTGCGGACTTGGCTGCACCCTGGTGCTTTCAGGGGAACTGCCCGCGGCGGCGACGGCGAACTATCTGCTCGACGGCCTCTTTGGGGCGGAAGTTGTCAACGTGCCCGACCGCAAGGATCGCGACCGGGTACTCCAGGAGACGTTTGGCGCGCTCGAGGCGGCGGGGCGCAAGCCGTATATGGTTCCCTACGGTGGTTCCAGTCCCGTAGGCGCCTTGGCCTACGCCTTCGCCATGGAAGAATTGATGGCCCAGATTGCGCGCGGGGAAACCGGCCAGGCAGGACGCAGCCCCGAGTGGATAGTGTTCGGCACGTCGTCCGGCGGCACACACGCGGGGATGACCCTCGGCAAGAGGCTGTTCGGCTATCCGGGGACTATCCTGGGCATCAGCATCGACGAGGACGAGGACTGGCTCCGCTCTCATGTGTCGGTCCTGGCATCGGATGCTGCCAAATTGCTCGGCAAGCGCATCGCATTTTTGCCGGGCGATATACACGCGACGGACGCCTACTGCAAAGCAGGATACGGGGTACTTACCGATGCTGAGCGCGAGGCGATATCGCTGTTCGCCAGGCACGAAGGCTTGTTGCTCGACCCGGTGTATACCGGGAGGGCGGCCGCCGGGATGATAGACCTTATACGCGGGGGATTCTTCCGCAAGGACGACACCGTGCTTTTCTGGCACACCGGCGGCCAACCCGCATTGTTCGCCGACAAGTACGCGCAATGAAAAAACCCCCGGCTTTCGCCGGGGCTTTCATCAAAATCGCGGATATAAAAACTAGCTGAGGAACGAGAGCATCACGCCCGCAGCGACCGCGCTGCCGATGACGCCGGCCACGTTCGGGCCCATCGCGTGCATCAGGAGATAGTTGTCCGGGTTTTCCCTCTGGCCGACCACCTG
>CAZKJA010000242.1:0-6094 GCA_964552925.1 uncultured Treponemataceae bacterium | reverse complement strand
GCCAATCCTAGCTTCCTCGTCTACCATCCTTGACCATGCGTTTCTCCGCGAGGCTGGGCCTCTACAATACGACAAATGAACTGAGTCTGCTTTCCCGGCAGCTCGCCGAGCGGGGGCAGGCGGTGCTCAACCTTTCGGAATCGAATCCGACGCGCTGCGGCCTGTCTCCCGGCAACATCCTGGAAGCGCTCTCCGATCCCGCGAACGTCCGGTACGATCCCGAGCCCCGAGGTCTGCCCGGCGCGCGGCGTTGCCTGGCCGAGCGTTTCGGGGGCTCTCTGGACTCATACTTCCTGACGGCCAGCACCTCTGAATCCTACTCCTGGCTCTTCAAGCTCCTCTGCGACCCGGGCGATTCCATCCTCGTGCCCCAGCCAGGCTATCCCCTGTTCGAGCACCTGGCCGGCCTGGAGTCCGTCAGGGTGGTGCCTTACCGCCTCGAATACTCGCATCCGGCGGGCTGGGCCATCGATACCGGGCAGCTCGCTTCGCTGCTCGGCAGAGAGCGGGTAAAGGCCATCGTCGTTATTAACCCCAACAACCCGACCGGGTCATACGTAGCGGGCGAGGAACGTGACGCTATCGTCAGCCTGTGCGCCTCCAGAGGCGTGGCCATTATAGCCGACGAAGTGTTCCACCCGTACAGGCTGGAGGCCGCATGGTCGCCGCCGCGCTTCGGCGGGGAGGAAGGTTGCCTGTGCTTCTCGCTTGACGGGCTTTCCAAGCTTGCGGGCACGCCGCAGCTCAAGCTTGGCTGGCTGCGCGCCTCGGGACCGGTTCCGGAGCTGCGGGAGGCTATGGCCCGCCTCGAGATAATAGCCGACTCTTACCTTTCGGCCTCCGCGCCGGCGATGAACGCGCTGCCGCGGATGCTGGCCGCTTCCGATTCCTTCGTCGAAGGCCTGCGCTCAAGGTTGCGCGCCAACTTGGCAGAGGCGCGCGACGTCTTCGGCGGCCCGCTATCCCCATATCGGGTCCTGAGGTGCGACGGCGGCTGGACCGCGCTCCTCGAATATCCGCGCTACAACGGGGAAGAGGAGACCGTGCTCGGGTTGCTCCGCGATAGCCATGTGTCGGCGCAACCCGGGTACTTTTTCGATATTGAACGCGACGGCTGCCTGGCCCTCAGCCTCATCCTCGAGCCTTCGGAATTTCGCCGGGGCGCTGTTCTGGTCCGACAGTATATCGACTCCCTGAGCCGATAGCCCGCGGTGGTCGCTTGTCCCATTCGCGAGTTTTGGATAGTATGGGCACGCACGATTCCCAAGGAGGGACAATGTCCGCTATTCTTTTAGATGGTAAAAAATTGGCCGAGGATGTCAGGTCCGGCTTGAAGGGCAGGGTGGAAGCCCTCGCCGCCAAGGGCGTGGTTCCCGGCCTTGCCGTTTTGCTCGTCGGGGAGGACCCCGCAAGCGTTTCGTACGTCACGGCCAAAGAGAAGGCCTGCGCGGAGCTCGGCATGAAGAGCTTCGAGCGCCGGCTGCCGGCGAGCGCCTCCGAGGCCGAGATCGTCGGCATAGTCCGCGCCTACAACGCCGACCGCGCGGTGCACGGCATACTCGTCCAACTGCCCCTGCCAAAGGGCGTTTCCGAAGCCAAGATAATAGAGGCGATATCGCCCGACAAGGATGTCGACGGCTTTACGCCCATCAACGTTGGCAGGATGGTGCTTGGCGACCAGTGCTTCCTTCCCTGCACACCGCACGGCGTCATCAAACTTATAGAGATCGCCGGCGTCAAGACGGCCGGCTCCCACGCTGTCGTCGTGGGCCGCTCCAACATCGTCGGCAAGCCCCTGGCCAACCTCATGACGCGCAAATCGATAAACTCGACGGTGACGGTCTGCCATACCGGCACCAGGAACCTCGGCGAGGAGACGAGGCGCGCTGATATACTTATCGCCTGCGCGGGAGTGCCGGAATTGATAAAGGCCGACATGGTCAAGCCGGGAGCCTGCGTCATCGACGTGGGCGTCAACCGGGTCAACGATCCGACGAAGGCCAAGGGTTGGCGGCTCGTCGGCGACGTCGACTTCGACGCCGTCAAGGACGTTGCAGGCTCGATAACGCCTGTGCCGGGCGGGGTAGGGCCTATGACAATCACCATGCTCCTCTACAACACTGTCGAATCGGCGGAAAAGTCGCTGCTCCGGGCATGAGCCGGAAAAGCGCCGAGGCGTGCAGGATGGTCGACGTACAGAGCATGAAGGACGACCGGCGCATCCCGATCAAGAAGGTCGGGGTGAAGGGCGTCAAATTTCCGATCACAGTGCTCGACAGGGCGAATTCCGTCCAGCACACGACGGCGGTGGTCAACCTGTACGCCGACCTTCCGCACGACTTCAAGGGCACGCACATGAGCAGGTTCATCGAGGTCTTCAACGACCATCGGCGCGACCTGTCGATGCCGCGTTTCCTCGCGATGCTCGACGAGCTGCGCCGGACCGTTGATTCGGAGACGGCGTACGCCGACGTGCATTTCCCGTATTTCATAGAGAAATCCGCTCCGGTTTCTGGCCAGAAGAGCATGATGAGTTACGATTGCGGGTACGAGGGCTTCGTTTCGGTAAACGATAGGGAGTTCTGGGTGACAATCGAGGTGCCGGTCCAGACCGTATGCCCCTGCTCGAAGGCTATTAGCGAGCACGGGGCTCACAACCAGCGCGGCCTCGTGAAGGTCCGCGTCAAACTCGGGCCATTTTTCTGGATAGAGGACTTGATAGCCATAGTCGAACGCTCGGCCTCGAGCGATGTGTATACCTTGCTCAAGCGCGATGACGAGAAATACGTCACCGAGAAGGCGTTCGAGAATCCCAAGTTCGTCGAGGATGTCGTACGCGACGTGTACGCGGGGCTTCTTGCCATCGGTTCGTTTCCCCGATTCAGCGTCGAAGCGGAGAATTTCGAGAGTATCCACAACCATTCAGCGTACGCCTTCGTGGAATTCGACGAGAGCGCGAAGGCTCCCTTGACCGGGCGATCATCTTTACCATAGGTACGAATGTTGGTATATTTGCCGAACGGCGCCGCATTGATATAGTTGACCCGTCGCTCGCCGTATGGGAGCGCAAGGAATCGCGGCGGCCTTTCAAGGAGGGTACAATGTCAGACTATCATCCTGTCGATGCCGACGATGTTCGGAGAAACGGTATGCGTGGGGTTATCGCCACCGGCGGAGGAATTGGCCTCATTCTGTTCAATTCCCTGTTGCACATACCCATAGTCGGATGGGTGATCGGCGGGGCTCTCGTGGTGCTCGGGATCATGGGCCTGGTGGGCCGCAACAGGACCGACAAGACTTCGGGAGCCGTGCTCCTGGGTGCCGGCGCCCTCGGACTCGCTTCGTTCCTGCTCAAGGGCTTTACCGGGTTCATACTCGGCGCTGGCAGCCTGGCTTTGATCGGCTATGGTGTTTTCAACCTCATAAAGTTCGCGCGGGGACTCAAATCGCGTTCGTGAGCGATCCAGACCCATCATGATTCCTGTTCGGGCGGTTCGCGTTTGATCGCGGCCGCCCGATTTGCGTAGCGGGGGCAATGAAATACTTCATCGAAACATACGGCTGCCAAATGAACAAGGCCGAAAGCTCGGCGCTTGAAACGCAGCTGTCGGAACGTTCCTGGCAAGCAGCCGAAGACCCCTCGGAAGCCGATCTCGTGCTCGTCAACACGTGCTCGGTCCGTATAACCGCCGAGACTCGCGCCTGGGGCCGCATCGAGCATTACGCCGCCCAGAAGAAGTCCCGTAAATTCCAGCTTGTGGTCACCGGTTGCATGGCGGAGCGCCTCAAGGAGCGGATGAAAATCAAGGCTCCGGGCATCGACCACATTTTGGGAAACTTCCAGAAATCGGCGTTCGGCACCCTGTTGTCCGCGATTGAATCCGGCGGTACCCTGGACTCGATAGACGAGAGCCCCGTCTTCGTCTTCGCCCCTTCCCACCACGCGCCGGGCGCCTATTCGTCCTTTATCCCGATAATGCACGGGTGCGACAATTTTTGCTCGTACTGTATCGTGCCATACGTCAGGGGAAGGGAAATCTCCAGGGATCCGGCGGCCATAAAGACCGAGATTTCGGCGGCGGCGGAAGCCGGGGTACGTGAGATCACCCTTATCGGGCAGAACGTGAACTCCTACGATTGGACGGGCGCGGGCGATGCTATGGATTTTGCCGGCCTGCTTCGAAAGGTTGCCGTATGGGGGCGCTCAAGCGGGATCGGCCGCGTACGGTTCATCTCGAGCCACCCGAAGGACCTGTCCGACGCGACGATCGACTGCATCGCGGGCGACGGGATTTTTGCCAGGCACATCCACCTGTGCGCCCAGCATGGTTCGGACAGGATACTCAGGGCGATGAACCGCGTGTATACCGCTGCCGATTACCTTCGGCTTGTCGGCAAGATCAGGGAGAGTATTCCCGGAGCGAGCATTTCGTCCGATATACTAATAGGCTTCCCCGGAGAGACCGAGGACGACCTGGAAGCCGCGCTTGCGTTGATGCGAGAGGCCAGGTTCGCCTATGCGTTCATGTACCATTTCAATCCGAGGGAAGGTACCCCGGCGGCGAAGATGCCCGACCAGATACCGGTGGCGGTGCGGAAGGAAAGATTGGCGCGCGTGATGGAATTGCAGAAGCAGATTACCCGGGACGTGATGAACGCCATGCTCGGCACGGAGACACTCGCGCTCGTCGAAAGCGTTTCCAGAGGCAAGAAAGACGAAGTCCTCGCGAGGACAGATCAGGACATGATGGTGGTATTTCCTTCGTCGGCGTCGCGAATAGGAACATTTGCCAAGGTTCGACTCCTGGGTATCCGCGGCAATACCTTCAGGGCGGTGGAGCTTACCTGATGCCGCGGCGGCTGTCATCTTGCGCGGCGTTTATGGCTATCATCATAGCGCTTCCCTCATCGGCATATGGCCAGGGCGAGGAAGCGAAAAAAATGCAGACCGAGCTCCTCAAGTCGGCGGGCGACGCCCGTTTTTCCGCTATTGTCGATTCCAGCCTGGGAGCCCTTTCCTCGGCGGAAGACACGCTGTGGATCCTCGGCACGGCCGCCGCCGCGGCCGCCATCCCGGACCAGCGCAAGGGCATACTTGGGTCCAAGGCCTCGATCCTCGAATTGCTTGGACGGTACGGCGAAGCAGGGCTCGCTTGGGAAGCCGCTGCTACCGCCATGCCCGGCCCGGCCGATCCGACGCTTCTATTGTCGGCGGCGTTCTGCATGCTTGCCTCCGGTGACGCCGAATCCGCTTCGAGGCTCGCCGAGGCGGTCGCGTTCCTGGCCCCCGATCCTGTATCGGCTAAACTCGCGGGTATTGTCGGCGCGTGGACTACGACGATCGGGCAAACGGGCGATGCGGTGCCGGATTCGGTTAAGCCTTTGCTGGCGGACGAGAATCCCAGGGTCGCCTTGTCGGCGTTGCTGCTGGCCAGGACCGTCAGCGCCGGTACGGTACGGGAAGGGTATGACAAGCTCATAGCTCTCCGTTTCCCGTCCATAGCGGATTCGGTCAAGAGCACCACGTACCCGTCGATGCTCCTGTCCGTCGCGAAGGATAGCCCCGGCGTAGCCGATCCCATGATTATAACGCCCGCGGCTGCGGCCGAACCGGTTCAGGCAATTCCCGAAGCTGCCTCGGCTTTGCGCTTTTTCCAGGTTGGCGCGTACAGGAATGGTGCCAATGCCGAGGCTGTCGCCTCAAGTTTGAAGGCAATCGGCGTCCAGGCGTACACGAAGCATAAACCTGAACGAGAGCTGTATATCGTGTTTGTTTCCGCAGGTTCCGATCCTGCCAAAACCGTGTTGACGCTCAAGGACGCGGGGTACGAGGCATGGCCGCTTGAGAGCGCGCCATGATGGTCGGAAATCGCTAGCGGCTTTCGAACACGAGCGTCGGCGATTGCGTCAGTTCGACGCCGTTGATACCTATCCGCGCTTCCTTGAGTGTGAGCGTCCTCACAAGGCTATCGGTGCCTACTTTTTTGGTGCTGATAGCAAGGCTATACGAACGCCTGCCGGCCGAACCGTTCGGGGCGGAATCGACGCGTAAATCCAATATTGCTGTGCTTCCAAGCTTGTAGATAGTCCAAGT
>CAZKJA010000241.1:0-6100 GCA_964552925.1 uncultured Treponemataceae bacterium | reverse complement strand
GCACATTACAGCGATCCAGGCGGACATGATGACCAGCTTGGTGTCGACTCTGCGCTCGACTAGTGAAGTCTTTTCGTTCATTCGAATCTCCTTGTGGCGGAATTGTCGATACTCTATCGATCAAGTCGCGATTCAGATGCGGGGACAGCGGCATAGCGTCTTTTTCAGAAACGGATGCCGATGTTCAGGTGGGGCTCGAAAGGCTGATAATTGGGCCAGTTCCTTTCCTTCTGCTGGAAGGCATCGGGGAAATTGGTATTGACCGGCCAGTAATTCGCATAGATCGCCGGTTTCAAGAATAATCGACCGCCGAAAAAGTCTATCTGATATCCAAGCTGGGCCTGCAGGTAGAGCTGGAATCCTGATTGGATGAATTGATCGTCGCTCGAATAAAATTTCTGGATAAAAGGAATGGCATACACCGATGCAAAGAGTCCTTTCCACATGAACTTTTGATAGCCGACGCCAAGACCGAAGGCTCTCACGTAACCGGGATACTCTTCATCCGGGGAATCGAAACCCGGGTCCCACATGGGGATTCCCAAAGGTGCGGGATATTTCCAGGTAATGCCATTCAAGATCAGGGTGTTTTTCTCATCCAGCCGGTAGCCAAGGCAAAGCTGATAGAAATCCGGCGGATCGGGCAAAAGATTGGCGATCATCCATGCAGACGTCTCGACAAAGCAGGGATCGATTGCGCCATCTGGTTCCTCGGCTGCAAGGGGAAAACTGCAAAGAAACGAAATAATGAGACAAGCTCCTTTGAGCCTTCGTTGAAACGGTGAATTCATTGGCTTCCTCCATGGTTGCTGCGGAGAGCCTACCTTGAATTCCCGCAAATGTAATTGATCCAAGTCAAGAACGATCGAGACTATGCTTGTTTCCTGTAGGGCGCGTGAGTCTCTTCCGTATCCTGCTCAATGTTTCGGGTTGCACCCCCAGATAACTGGCTATCTGGTACTGAGGAATCCTCTGGAGCAGATCCGGCCGCTTTTCGATCATATCCCTGTAGCGTTCTTCTGGAGTCGAGGTCTTGTAACGTGCCAGATTCTCCTGAAGCTTCTTTGCCATTATTTCGGACATGGCAAGGCATACCGCCTTCAGCTGGGGGTATAGAGAGAGTGCTTTTTCTTCCTGGTCAGGGGTGCTCACCACGGCAGCGGTATCCTCCAGGCATTCCAGGAAATGCGCGGAAAGAACGTCCGTTCCATAGCCAATCGGGATAACCGCTTCTTCTTCGATAAAGAAGTCAATAGTCTTGTCTTCTCCGTTTTTCAGGGCATAGCTGCGGATGCACCCTTTCAAGATGAAATATCCCTTTCTCGCGGGGTCCCCTTCCCGCAAGAGTACGGTCCCCTTGCGGAAAGATTGAACGAATGAGCTTTTTCCCAAAACATCCGCAAGCTCTTCGGTTATGGGCATATAACGGGATAGATAGGATATTAGATCGGTATTCACGAGGGGCCTCCATTTCACGTTTGGCTCCAGCTGTCGCTATGAGTGAACGAGGATCATAGTATGCCCGAAGTACTGATTCTGCAACTGCAAGGGAGAAGGATCATATTTTGACGCGTCGGGGCGTGAGCGCGTGAACGCGCTCCTACCCGATTGTCACCCTTCCGATCCCTTAGGCTCTGCGCCGTTTTTCGCTCAGCATGACGAGGCCCAGCCAGATGAACCAGACGATCTGCCCAAGGCCGAAAATGATTGCCAGATCCTTTAGGGGAGGCATGCTTGAAATGATGGCGACTACGGCGATGACGATACCTACAATATTCATAACCTTCGGCAGACCCCGCGTCTTCAGGGCAGCCAGGCTGACCAGGAGCATCCACGTGCCGCCTATGATCTCACCGTTGCCGCTCAAGCCTGATGACACCGCGTCGATAGCCGACCAGAGCGATACTGCCTGAGCCTGGTCCTTCCCGTACAGATCGACGACTGGAGCTATGCCCGCGTTAAAGATCATGCCGCTGGCGATCAATAGTCCCGCCCAAATGATCGCGATCGGAGTAGCGACATCCATCAGCGCTTCAGCGCCGATCCTCAGGCGGTTATTCAGCGCCATCGCGAGCACGACCAGGAATAAGCCGAACAGAACATACACGACAAATTCCATGGCGTACATGCTGCCTTGATTGGCTACCAGGCTCTCCACCTTTTGCAACGGATCGACCAAGCCCTGGATGTTCACCACCAAGAGGAAAAAGGGCATGGCAGCAAGGTATGCAGCCGCGAGGTACAGGGCGGAGAAGCCGCCCACCTTTGACAAGTTCTTCATGTTTCATCTCCTGTTTCGAGTCAATCAACGATCGAACCACAGTGTAATATTGCCTGCCCACAGCGTGTAGACACGAAAGTGTTGATTTGCGTTCCAGTAAACGTACGCACCGAATTTTCATCAATATCCATCCTTTGTTTCAACCAACTTATTTTTGTCGGTCAGGTTGTTTCCCCCAACCAATACGTCCTCCCGCAAAATACGTCGCATTTTTTCTGGTTCTTCAAACAATGGGCTGTAGGCGGACTGCTCGAACGTGTAAAACCCTTTTATTGGCGCCTTGAGTTGGTCAAAATACTCCTTTGCCAAAACGTAGGAGCACGTGTAATCATGGATGCCCTCAAAGAAATATACGGGAACGGAGAGCTCCGTCACCTCTTTGCCCAGATCTGTGGAAAGCATGATATCTCCCAGCAACGCCATGCCGGAGTTGGCTTTGGCACGCCAGGTATTGATTTTTTCACTCAAAGTGTAATCCCGGCTCAGTAAGGAGGGGATAAAGATACCGGTAATGACCGAATCCATGTCCTTCATCGTACCGATGCCGAGATTGTGCATGGCGGTGTCACGCAACGCAAAGTATGCAGCCGGAGCGCCGCCCGTCATCGTCACCGGCGCTTCCTCGAGTTCGCGTGCCATCATTTTGTTGCCGTTTTCTTTGAATCGATCAAGCATATACTCATACGCCAGTTTTTCTGATTTTAGTTGATTCGACATCTGGGCTATGCCGATGTAGGCGTGATACAGCTCCGGTGTCCGTGCAGCTGCTTGTATGCCAATGAAGGTGCCCCCGGAATGTCCCATGAGGTATATCTTCTCTTTGCCGAAACGTTGGCGCAGGTATTTCGTCACTTCCACTGTATCGGAGATCATGTGGTTCAAGGTCATCGTCTCTGGCGGAATATCGGTACGGTAGGATATTCCCGATCCTCGTTGTTCCCACCAGACAACGGTGAAAAGGTCATCAAGGCCTGTCGGGTACTTCCGTGTAAGGAAATAATCAGGCATGCCTCCATGGAGGTAGAGCAGCACTGGATGCGTCGCGTCCTTGCTCTTGATGAACATTCCTTGTTCCAAACCGTTGATGTTGACGAACACTTTCTCCGAGATGCTGCCCGATAGCAGGTTTCCATTTTCATCAAGGAATGGCTTTGGTTTTCCGGGACTGTGTATCAAAAATGTACCTACAAGAATGAACACACAAATAAGCAAAACAATAGAAATAGTCAGCATAACACCTGACACCTTTCGCAGGAATGGTTTATTCGGAAATTTCCTGATAATCAATTTTGTCATTTTCAATCCTTATTGTTTAGGTGCCTGGATTTGGTCATTCCCCTGTTCCAAAAGACCCTCCTTGCGGGAAATCCGTGCCATGGCAGCCATGAATTTTTCCGGCTCCTCGAACGAGGGGCAATGCGCGGAGTCCTCGAACCACAGGATACCCTTTACGGGGGCCGAGATGCCCGAGAGCCAGTCTGCCGCAAGCGATGACGGTGTACACCAGTCATACCGGCCAAGGAAGAGGTACACGGGTGTCCCGAATTTCGCCGCGTCAAGTGCCCCATGAATGACCCGGGAGATAGATCTTCTTCTTGCCAAAGCTCTTCTTCAGGTAGCCGACAAGTTCGTGTGCGTCGGAGAGGATCTTTCCCGCCTCGTCGCGAAACGCCGGTGTTGTAGCGACGCAACCGAAGACAATCGGGGACAAGGCAAAGATCGCAGCCAATCCGGGTAACATTTTCATTGCTCACTCCATGTTGACTTAGCTGTCGCTGACGCGGTCGACCGACACAAGCGGTATCCCCAGGTCGCGCACTTTTCTCAGGATGCCAAATAGCTCTGCCTGGTCGCTTACCGGGCAGATCAGGAGGGTGACGCTATCACCCTCCCGGATGAGGGTGCTGCCTCCAAAAGAGTCTGCCCATTCATCGCCCAGGTGACTCTGGAGCCGTATCTCGTATCGCATGACACTTCTCTCTCAGGCAACCAGGCTCTATCGAGCCAATACTTTTGAGGTTGTGTGAGAGCTTGCGGGAGAAGAGAATCCCTTGACGATAAGCCAGAGCGCAAGGACAAGTTCCTGCACCAGGATGGGCATGTTGAGTAAAAACAAAACCGGTGAGGATGGATCCATCAAACTGAGCAGGCCACTGAAAACGGATACCAGCATCAGTGAAATTCCAGCCAGCCCCCAGACGGATAGCCAGCGTGGCACGAGTCCGGTCCTGTAAAAAATTCCGTAGTAGATCAAAGCCGCGATTCCAAAGGGCAGGCCATATATGTTGCTCGCCCAATCATTCATCGTCTTGATAACCGCGCCGGCGCTCTGGTACAGCGAGTCGGGCGGGCTGCCGGCCTTTACGAATTCCTGGCTGACCGCCACGAGAGCGAAGAAGCCGACGGCGCTCGCAATCGTGACCGCTCCTTCGGCTATGCGGAACCCCATCGCAGCCACCGCCAGACCTTCATTCTGCCGTTTCAGGACGGGGTAGAGAGAAATCCCTATGCCGGCGCAGGAAGTACCCATGATAATAATGGCGAAGGCAAGCAGCAGGGTTTGAGTGCGATTCGTCGCCACCGCGGACAGGATATCCGGGGACGAGAGGTGTTGCCCAAACAGCAGCATGGCGGTGATTATCGGCACCGTTCCCAGGATGAGCAAGACGCCAGTGATCCGGGCGCTTGTCTTTGAATCGATCATACAATCTCCTCCTATCGTTTACGTTCGGGCCCGAGTATATCGGTGCCCGTTCAGCGGCGTGTAGACACAAAAGTGTTGATTTTCTCACTTAATAAAAACACACCCCGAAACACACGGAAGTGTCTTTGCCGGGATTTCGTGGTGCTCTAGATTCCTGCCCGCGCTAGCGAAGCGCGTCATCACTGCGGTTCTGGAGGATTGAATGAGGATCAAAGCAACGTGGATAAGTATCCTGGCGCTGTTCTGCGCCAGCGCGGCCGCCAACGCGGATGGAGAGGATCAGGCCAACGAATTCGACCAGCGGCATCAAGGCTTCTACTTTGGCTCTCCCGTGTATTTGTACAGGACAAGCTCGGCCTCGGGAATACAGCTGGGCTACCAGCTTAAAAAGCTGCACTTCCGCCTGGACGCGAGCGTCGTTTCCGATACCGAAAACGGCGATTGCACCTTTTTCGCCAATCCATCGATCGGAGCTTTCTATTCAGAGGATTGGGAATCAAAGATAAGAACGTATCAAGGCGTCGCAATCGGGGCGCAGAAAGGGATCTGGAATTCCTTTGAGGGAATGTCGTATTTCCTCAACTTCATAACCGGGGCGGAATGGTTCGTGTTCGAGCGCAAGGCTATCTACCTGGAACTTGGATCAGGCATGGCCCTACTGTGAAGTATCCGACGAAGAATGGATCGTCTATTACTATACCAGGAACCCTTGGCCCGTCGCCGATTCGGATTGCGTCGCCGTGATGTCCTTTACCGAGGACGCTGCGCAGGGCACAGCGGTCTTCAAGCTATCTGCCGCGCCGGATCTGTTGGAAAGCAAAAAGGTGGGGCGCATGAGCTTCTACACCATTGTATACTCATTCAAAGATATGGGGGACGGCACCGTAAAAATCACCGTGACAGGGAAGACCTCTCCTCCGGTCGAAGCTCCCCTCTGGCTGATCAAGTCGGCGTTTCCCGGCATGCCGGCCGACGGAATCAGGAAGTTCGTGAAGGCGGCGAAGACGATGTAGCGCCCTACAGGAGGCCCAGCTCGCGGGCGCGGGCCAAGGCTTCCGTACGCCGTTTTACGTCGAGCTTTTCAAAGATCCTGCGGTTGTGTCCTTTGATGGTAT
>CAZKJA010000240.1:3374-6109 GCA_964552925.1 uncultured Treponemataceae bacterium | reverse complement strand
ATGCAGAAACACCATATCAGCGCCGGCATCGTATCGATCCTGACCCTGGCAGCCTGCGCCGTCGCGGGAGCGACCTTCCTGGAGCACAGGAAGATCGAACCCATCGTCCGCGGGCCCGGCGTCACCGAGGTCGCCAGGCTATCGCGGTGGTTCAAGGGACTCGAGGGCACGCCGGCCGACACCGACGTATACGTCTTCCGAGGCGCCAATCCCGGCGGCTCGATGCTGATCATCGGGGGAACCCACCCGAACGAGCCGTCCAGCTTCCTGTCGGCCGTACTCCTCATCGAGAACGCCGGCGTCGACTCGGGGAGCCTGTTCGTGATACCGCGCGCCAATGCGTCTGGCTTCACGCACAACGACCCGCAGGAAGGCGCGCCGACCGGCTACCGCTTTACCCTGCCCGACGGCTCGACCCGCTTCTTCCGCTACGGCTCCAGGGCGACCAACCCGGTCCACCAGTGGCCCGACCCCGACGTATACGTCCACGCCGCCAGCGGCCAGACCCTGTCCGGCAACGAGACGCGTAACCTCAACCGCGGCTATCCCGGCCGACCGGACGGCACCCTGACCGAGAGAGCCTGCTTCGGCATCACGCAGCTCATCCGCGCCGAGAAAATAGGCCTCTCCATAGACCTGCACGAGGCGTCGCCGGAGTATCCGGTGATCAACGCGATAGTCGCCCACGAGCGCGCGATGCCGGTGGCCTCGCAGGTCGTGCTCGGGCTCGAGTTCAGCGACATCACCATAGGCCTCGAGCCGTCGCCCAAGAACCTGCGGGGCTTGACCCACCGGGAACTGGGCGACGCTACCGACACCCTCGCGGTGCTGATGGAGACCGCCAACCCCTCGCAGGGCCGCCTCCGCAGCCGTACCGACGAGGCCCTCGTGCTGACGGGCGTCGACCCGTACTACGTGAAGGCCCAGAAACTCGGCCGCCTGTACGTCCCCTTCGACGAAAAAGGCCACCCGATCGAGGAGCGCGTCGGCCGCCACCTCACCGCCATCGGGGAGTTTGCCCTCGCGATGTCCACCGAGTACCCCGAGCGGCCGATAGGGCTGTCGGGCGTGCCCGGCTACGAGGAGCTGGTGGCAAAGGGATTGGGGGCGTTCCTGAAACCGCTCGCGGAGTGATGTCGGAACCGGTCGCGACGCCTGGCTTGCCGACATGCTTGATTCAATGGAGGAAAACCCGCCATGGACAGGGACGAGATACGCAATAGGATATTCGGGAAGATAGATGAACAGGCAGAGGCCCTCCACGGGGTCTACCGTGAAATATACCGCCATCCCGAACTCGGATACCAGGAGCGCTTCGCCACCGATTTCATGGCGGACAAGCTGGAAGCCCTGGGGCTCGCAATCGAAAAGGACATCGCGGTCACCGGTTGCCGCGCGGTCTCCGCCCGGAAGAAGCCGGGGCCGACGATCGCGGTGATGGGCGAACTCGATGCGCTGTTCTGCCCGGATCACCAGGATTCGGACAAGGACGGCGTGGTCCATGCATGCGGCCACAACATCCAGCTCGCTGCGATGTACGGCGCCGCCCTCGGGCTTCGCGCCAGCGGGATCCTCGACGAACTCGACGGCAACGTGCAGTTCATCGCGGTGCCGGCTGAAGAATTCATCCAGCTCGAGTACCGTTCCAGGCTCATCGAGGAAGGGAAGATCCGCTTCTTCGGCGGTAAGCAGGAACTTATACACCGAGGACTCCTCGACGACGTCGATATAGTCATGATGATCCACTCGATCGACCTGTCCGCGGCAAACAAACGGGTAGTTGTCAATCCGCAAGGGAACGGCTTCATAGGCAAGCGCATACAGTTCATCGGCAGGGAGTCGCATGCCGGCGCCGCGCCCGACAAAGGCGTCAACGCCCTGAACGCCGCGGTGCTCGCGATTAACAACATCCACGCGCAGCGGGAGACCTTCCCCGAAAGCGAACGCGTCCGCGTCCATCCAATAATCACCAAGGGCGGCGACGTCGTGAACATCGTCCCGGCGGATGTCCGCATGGAATCCTACGTACGCGCCAGGACACTCGGGGGAATAGTCGACGCGAACAAGAAGGTCAACCGCTCACTCCGCGCGGCGGCGATCGCGATGGGCGCGCAGGTCCGCATAACGGAGATACCCGGATACATGCCGCTCCTGCCCTCGAAGGAGCTGGGAGAGATATTCGCCAGGAACCTGAGGGAGAACATGGAAGAATCCCTCATCCAGGACAGCCTGGAAATCGGCGGGTCCTTCGACATAGGCGATTTGTCCCACATCATGCCGGTATTGCACCCGCTATTCGGCGGCGTGAAAGGCGCCTTGCACACGAGGGAGTTCTCCCTTGTCGACCCGGATATTGCCTACGTCCTGCCCGCCAAGCTGATGGCGATGACAGTCTACGACCTGCTGTCGGGAGGAGCCGATCTTGCCAAGCGTGTAATAGCCGGCTTCAAGCCCGCGATGACCAAGGCGCAGTACCTTGCCTTCCAGGACGAGGTATCGAAGGAGATAGTCGAAGGCGAAGTCCCTTAGAACTCCACACGCGTCGACACGGATACGGTGAAGGTATTGTCACCCGCGTACCGGGTGAACTCCTTGTCACCGCCGCCCCCGGCGAACGCCAGCGAAAGAGTGAACGGCACAGCCCTGGGGAACGAGAAGGTTTCGGCAAGCTTGACCGAGTACGAAAGCTCGCTCAGGTTGGCTATCACCGACAGGGTGGAAGCCATCGAAGGCGA
>CAZKJA010000240.1:0-3274 GCA_964552925.1 uncultured Treponemataceae bacterium | reverse complement strand
CGAATTGTAGAAACCTTCCGCCGACAATTTCCAGCGCTTGAGCTCGTCGAGGCTTCTCGAGAAACCGAGCGAGGCCTGCGCCGAGGCGTCGTACGACGAATACGCCGGCTTGAAGGCGAGCTCGCCGTAGACGGTAGTTCCCAAGAGGCGGCCGGAGGCGTCGAGGCCGAAGCGGGCCTGCGCTTCCTGCCCGCCGTACGCCGTAATACCGTACTCGAACGGGCCGGCGGTGAAGTCGAAACGGCCGCCGAGGTTCACGGCTTCCAGCGGATCGCCGCTCGTCCAAACTCCGCTGCCAACGTCGGTGACAAGGTTGGCGAAGTCGGCGAAAAGAAAGGCGTTGGAGCGCTTCAGCGGCAGGTGCAACCGGAGGCCGGGCTTGTCGACGCGCAGGTCGACGCTGGAGAAGGCGTCTTCTTTTTCAAGGTTGATGAAGTCTACCGGGCTCCATATCCTCGAAGGTCCCCACGCTATCAACTGGTTGCCTATCCTGACGAACAGGACCTTGGCTATATCGAAGCCGTAGTGCAGCTCGGCGAGTTCGTACTCAGGCTCGTAGGGGTCGAGAGCCGGCGGCGCCGCGTCGGGGCCGGAGTAGCCCTGGAACAGCGGATGTACGGCGTTGTACGCGACGCAAGACGCCAAGAGTACTACCCCAAGTAGGGCAATCCTTATTCCGTCTACCACGGGTGCCAGCTTTTATGCCCGGCAACAAGGTTCGAGGAACTAGCAACGGTTTACAGGCTGAACGACACCAACGGCACATCCGCCATGGTCCTGAGGCCGGGCTCCGCCTTGATGACCGTCTGCACGGCGTTGAGCGTGATGGCGCAGGTGGCCACGTCGCCGTTGACGCCGCCGGGGATTGTCGACTTGATGTTCGGATCGCCTGAGATCTCCACGGTGTCGGCGGGCTTGGGCTCGTTTATCGCCGCGCGGAACATCAGCGTGATGCGCTCCTTTTTTCCTTCCCAGCCGCGCCCGATCTGCTGGACGCCGGCTGCGTGTCCCTTCGGGATTGTCATCGCGTCGGTCACTATCTTGCTGGTGGCGACGATGGGCGTGATGATGTCCTCGGTCTTGTCAAGCTTCCAGCCCATCCGCGAGGCTATCATCTGCATCGATTGCGTGAGGCCCACGTGCTTGAGGCTCCCGTCCTTCTTCCTGGCTTCGAATTCAGCAAGGCTGAGGCCGGCGCCGATCTTCTTCTGGAACGGGACGCGGCGGAAGCGCGCGTCCTGGATCCGTGACACCTTCACCGAATCGACGCTTTGGCAGACCGCGGTCAGGGCGATAGGCAGCGTGTCCATCAGGTAGCCGGGGTTGACGCCCGTGCCGAGCACGGCGACCCTGGCCTTGCGCGCGGCCGCGTCTACCTTTTTCGCGAACTTGACGCTCGCTTCCCAGGGGTAGGTGAGCTCTTCGCAGGTCGAAACCACGGGCAGGCGGAACTGCAGGATCTCGTCGAGCTGGGCTGAAAGCCTGGCCATGTCGGATACCGTGGTGAGCACGACCACATCGGGCTTGCCCTTCGTTATCGCCTCGACCAGGGAATCTGTCACCGTCACGTTCAAACCCGCCACCCCGCACAATTCGGAAAGTTTTTTCCCCTTCAAGGCGGGATCCTTGTCGACGGCGGCGACGACCTTCATGCCCTTGCGCGCCGAAGCGAACACCACCATCTTCTTGCCCAACGGCCCCATGCCTATCTGTAAAATCCGTGTAACTCCCATATCACCAGCCATAGTACATTCCTCCCCGCCCGCATGCCGCGACTATAAGGCGCACCCGCAAGGCGTTAATAAAAGCGTTATATGAAGAATCTATCATGGAAAGCGGCAAAAGGGTAGCGCCTCGAACATGGCGCCGGGAACGTACGTTCATGCTATAGTGTCTGCAATGAAACGGGCACGTTACTCGGATCGACACATCGCCGAGGTATTCCTGGCGATCCTGCTCCCGGCGATGATCGCGTTCTGGTACATTCTCGGAGGTTTTTTCTCAAACCTCGTGATGTCGAACGCGGACAGGGCGCGTTCGGCGGTGATGAACCAGGCGGATCGGCTCGCCTTCGACCTCGATCTGGAACTATCGCTTCTCGACTCGTACCTTTCCCGGACCGGTGACAACACGAGCCCGCCGACGGGGAGACCGCCCGATTACAGCCAGGCGGTCCGGGTAGCGATGGACGCCTACCGTTCATCGGCCCGGTGGCCGGACCTCGTATCCGGGCTGTACCTTGTAAAACCTTCCAAAGAAGGTACAGAAGTCTCCGCGACCCTTCTCCTTGACAGCGCCGAAGGGACGGCAAAGAACCTCGAGCTCATCGAGGCACTGTATGCCAATGCGTTCCGGGCCGCCGATAGCGGCAGCGTCAGGGAAAACGACGCCGAGAAGCTGCTGACGCGTTACGCCACGTTGAGCGAGGGTGGCGGAAATGCCGGCCAAAAGGGTCTGATAATCGCCGTGCTCGAGGACGCGGTCCTTATCGAAACCATCCTGCCGGCGCTCGCCTCGCGCTACTTCGGGGCGGACTCGGGTTTCGAAGGCTATTCCGTAGGGGTACGCGACGCGAGCGGGGCGAGGCGCTTCGGGACGGGGCCTCTCAAGGACCAGGAAACCGATTTCCAGCGGCCACTTTTCCGGGATCCATACCGCTTCGATCTCGCGGGCTTTTACTCGACGTTCGCGCCCAGGGAATCCGAGGACGGAACATCGGCTTTTCTTTCAATACCGGCCTTGCCCGGCGGCAGTACCAGGGTCGCGTCGCGAAGCCTACGCGAATACGTCGAGCAACGGTATCGCTTCGAAGCGGACGGACCGTTCATGATAGACCGCTACCGTTTCCACTCGACCAACCTCCACGGAGCCTGGATGCTGGAAATCTCGGGAAAGCGCCGTTCAATAGCGGGCGATGCGTCCAGGCAGTCCAGGAATTGGTCCCTTTCCTCCGCCGGCTTCCTCGCGTTCCTTTACGGCGGCATAGTCCTTCTATTCATGACCGCCCGTCGGGCGGACAGGCTCGCGGCGAGGGAGCGCGACTTCGTCGCCAGCGTGACGCATGAACTCAAGACGCCGATCGCGGTGGCGCTCTCGGCCGGCGAAAATCTGGCGAAGGGCATAATCCCGGCGGACAGGGTCGCCGCGTACGGCGCCACAGTCGCGCAGGAAGCCCGCAGGCTCGCCTCTTCGGTGGAGCGGCTGCTCGTGCTGGCCGGGCTGGAATCGGCCCAGTCGATCGTCCGCCCGGAGCCCATCTCCATCGCCGAAATCA
>CAZKJA010000239.1:0-6147 GCA_964552925.1 uncultured Treponemataceae bacterium | reverse complement strand
CGTTTGCCATCGCAACCGCGACCGCAAACGGCGAGCCTCTGGCGCTGCCCCGTTTTACTGCTTTATCAATATGAACTCGACGCGGCGGTTCTTCCATCGGTTTTCAGCATCGGTGAATGGAACCACCGGCTCATTCGATCCAAGACCGCTCGTCGACAGGCGCTTGTCCTCCACTCCGTACTCTATGAGTTTCTGCATGACAAGCTTGGCCCGGTTTTCCGACAGCGGCAACAGCTCGTCCTTCTCCTCGCGGTCGATGACAGCCTGGCTGGCGCCCGTCATCTTGGCGATCGAGTTGGCGTGGCCCTCGACGCGAATCTTGTAACCGTTGAAACGATTAAGGATAAACGCAATACGCTTGAGAACATCCGCGTTGCGGTCGAGTGTTTCTTGCGCAAGATCATTGAAATCCGCGAAATTAGCCCTGAACACTATCGAAGGCACCTTTATCTTGAGCCTGTCGCCGTCGCGAATCACGAGGACGTCTACTGCGATCGAGCCTTCCGACACCGTCTTGTTGCCCAGGACATCGACTATTGTCAGGCGGTACGGATAATCCGTCGCCGCTTCAACGAGTTCGCCCTTCTGCGACCTGCCGTCCCAGACGAGACGCTCGGCCGGCTTGCCCCTGCCGCTCCAGGTGAAGAACGCGCGTTCCTTGCGGGCTCCGCCGGCTCCTTCGACCACTGCCACCTCTATTATCTCGAAGCGCCAGGAATCGACCACGCTCGCGTCGGCGACAGAGAGGGATATCCGGAGCTCGTCGTCGACGCCGTCATTGTCCGGGCTGAAGTACTTCGGAGCCGTCGCCAACGCGACCTTCGGCCCGTCTATATCGAGCGTGAAGGCGCCGCTCCGGGCCTCCGCCCGGTCGCCCTTCAGGTAGTCGATTGCGAACACCGCGGTATAACTACCCGCCTTAACCGAACCATTGTCCGCCTTGCCGTCCCAGAGCTGGCGCGCGGGGATTGTCGAACCGCCTTTGCCCTGGAACGTGCGCCGCGCTGTGCCGCCCTCGTCCACCATCGAGAGGCTCCAGGCGTCGATTCCGTCCGCTAATTTGACGACGAGACCCAATGACAGGTCGTCGAAGGCTCCGTCTCCGTTGGGACTGAAGCCGGCGGCGCTCGCCGTCACGAAGACCTGCGTCTGCCTGGTGTCGATGACGATGCGTTCCACCGCCTTCTGAGCCTTGTTCCCGGCGGGATCCTCGGAGCGCACCTCGTAGCGGTAGGTACCATCGATGGACTTGTTGCCTTCGGTATCGGTGCCGTCCCACTCGAAGTCGGCCACGCTGTCTTTCCAGGTCCACGAACGTACTGCCTGCCCGGCCTGGTTCACCATCCGGCCTTCCCAGGTATCGCCGGGCGTCGATTTCTGGACCACGCGGACGACATCCTTGCGGCCGTCGCCATCGGGGCTGAACAATGTGTCCACGGCCGATATCTCGATGGCCGGCGGCGTCGTATCGAGCGCGAAATCGACAGAGCGCGCCGACTGCTTCTCCGCGGTCACGTACCCGACATCGAGCGAGGCGTGATAGATGCCTTCGGCGGCACGGGTCCCGTCGTCACGCTTGCCATCCCATGCGAGTTTCGCCGGCAGGTTTCCCGTACCGGAGAAGCCGCGGATCCTGGCCTCATCCGCGCCAGAGATAGACACGGACCACGACCGTACTACGGTCGATGACTGGTTCTCCGGCAACAAGGTCACCGAATCCATTGTCCCGTCGGCGTTCGGGCTGAACGCGCGCCTGTCCAACGACAAGCGGACCGCTTTCTTCTCCGTATCGACGGCGACGGCGGGCCCGCTGGCAACTCCGGCGTTGCCGGCCCTGTCGGTGGCGGATACGCGGTAGGTGTATGCCCCGTCCTCGACGACCCTGCCCGCGTCATCCGAGCCATCCCATTGCACCTTGGCATCCGGGGCGCCGATGAACGACCAGGTCTTCTTGGCCTTTCCCTCAGAGTCAAGGATCTCGCCGGTCCAGCGCTCCTCGGTGGAGCCAGTCTGCCGGATTTCCATCGTTTTGTTCGCGTCCCCGAGAGGATTGAACGCCGCGATGTCAATGGAGACGGTTGCCTTCGGGGGAGTAGTGTCGATCATGAATCCAGGTGACATCGCGACCGGCTTGTGGCCGTTCACGTACACAAGCGACAACCTGGTCTTGTAACTGCCTTCCGGCAACACCGCGCCGGAGGAATCCTTGCCGGTGAACTGGTAGCGGGCGGCGAGGGAATCAGGACCGGTACCCGACATGGACCAGCGTTCCTTGCCGGCCTGGTCCAGGACCGAAAGCGTCCATGAGGCGATCCCGGTACGCACGGGTACGTTCGGATTAAGCGTGAGAATGTCCTTTACCCCGTCGCCGTTGGGGCTGAACGCCCCGAGGTCTATCGATATGCCTACCGGCGGTTGCTGCGTATTGACTATAATATTCTCGATCTTGGCCTGGCCCGAGTTGCCGGCCCTGTCGGTCGCCGATATCCGGTACGCGTAGACGCCATCAGGCACCACCTGGCCTGCATCGTTCTTGCCATCCCATGACAAGGCGGACGGCGAAGATTTTTCCTGTTTCCAGACGCGGGAGGGCGCGCCGGCCGCGTCGAGGATCTCCTCTTTCCACAGATCCTCGGAGGAGCCTTCCTGGGCTATCGGCAAGCTGTCCTTGTTGCCGTCCCCATCCGGACTGAAGACCAGCGCGTCGCTCCCGCCTGCCGGGCCGCCAGCCTTGACGACCGGGTGTACCGTATCGACCACAGCGGCCCAGCGCGCGGTCGAGCTCATGTTTCCGTTGTCATCGGCCGCCGACACGACTATTGAATACGTGCCATCGGGAGCCGCAGACCCCGCGTCGGTCAAACCGTTCCAGATAAGTTGCGGGGGTACATCGACGCCTTTCTTCACGTACAATAGCCGTCCCAGGAGGCCCTTGAGATCCTGGTTCTCCGGGCGGGACTCCTTGTTGGCCATAGTCCTGACCACCGCGCCTGCCGAATCGAAAATCTTGAGTTCGAAGCTTTTCACGTAGCGCTGGTCAGTTATTGTCAGCGGCAGGACTATCTCGTCCAGGGTGCCGTCGTTGTTCGGGCTGAAATAGTAGGCGTCCCACGCTGTAGCCGGCCATTTGACTGTGATTACCGGGGGAGTCTTGTCGATGAAGCCGATCGGGACGTTCACTCCTCCGCCGAAGGCCCAGACGTCGCCGTTCAGTTGCTTGGCGGCTATCGACGGACGAATTTCAGAGCGGTTGAACCCGGCTTTCGACATGAAGGAATCATCGCCAGCCTTGTCGACGGCTATGCTGGCTCCTATGCCGAAGCTCGGCAGCAGGCCTTGGTCCACGCCGGCCAAAGCCTCCCGGAAATTGAAGTCCCATCCGAGCCTCAGGAAGGCCTTGTCCCGCCATCCCAGTTTAAGTCCGCTTGAGACTACAACGTTCTGGAAGGTGGGGAACCACAGGTCCGCGTTCGCGGAGAGGGCAAATTTGCCGGAACCCGACCTGAACAGCTCGGCGGCCATTCCGACCTGGGGGGTGAACGGCGACTCGTAACCTGTAGCCGGCGTTGTGCCTTCGATTCCGACCGCGCCGGGAGCCGTGAAGGCCTTTCCGAGATTGCGCAGCGATGCACCCCATACGAGAGACTTAAGGAAACCGATATCGCCTGCCTTGCCTATGACGCCGAGATCGGCTCCCAGACCCCAACCGATACCTTCGTTGCTCCCTACCTGCGTCTTGACGGAGGCTCCGACGAGCAGGTTCGGGTACAGGTCCTTGGAAATGCCTATCCGACCGGTGACAACCGTGCCCAAGGGCATCGATGAGGTGAAAGGAGAACTTACAAGGCCGATATATCCGGTCCAGACTCCGTAGGGTTTTGGAACCGCGAGACCCAGGTTGAGGGCGGTGCCCAAGCCCGTCTCCGAACCGAGCCCGACGAGGGCGGCGTAGCTGAGGTCGAGCGTCGTCCGCTGAAGCAACGCCGAGGAAGCCGGGTTGGCCAGGTCGCCTACAGGCGATTCCTCGGAAGCCGCCGACAATGCCCCGGCCATCAGCGTCGGGGAGCCAAGCGAACCGAGCGTCTCCGAGCCTGCCGGCGGATCGTACGCCCAGACTGACGCCGAAACAGCTACCGCGATCAAAACGACCAGCATGCGGATTTTGTTTGTCAGCATGGTTAATCTCCTTGTAATCCATTTATACGTCACCCGTCGCGGCTGGCCGCAACACGGAACACATAGCTCCGACTATAGCATAGTATACTGAGGATCATCCAGAAACGGTCAATAATCGAGGCTCTTTCAAAATGCAGACGCATTTTGAAAGAGCTTTCTGAACTTGCGCCCGATTTTTATTGATACATGACGACCAGAGGCATCGGCTCGAGCGCCAGAACCTCGTCGGGTCTCATCAACGGATTGTCTGAACCGGCGCCGGGAACCTTCGACTGGAAGAATAGTTTGAAGCCTTTCACCGGCATGTTGAGCGCTCGCGCGTTCCATGCATACGCATTTCTCTTGAGCGCCGGAGCGCCGAATCCGTCAGCGGTGTGCACGAGCACCACCCTGTCGTAATCCGCCGTCACCTGATCCGACCCCCGGATCATGCTTGAACGGAACTGGTGGACGACGAACATCCTGGTACCCGGCAGATCCTGTTCGCGCAGGTAATCGTCGACAAGTTTCTGGGCCGCGTTCAACTCCATTCCGCTTATTGAACCTATCTCCTGCATTGGCTTGGTAGTCCGCCACTCGGGATCTATCGCGAGGTGCACATTGGGATACTTGAGGAACTGAAGCATCGACCGCACCGAGTCCTCGACGCTGTATTTCCCAAGCTGGTGGTCAAGATAGACGATCCAGCCCCGCTCGGCCGCAAAGCGTATGTACTCCTCGACGACGCCGCGGTTGAGGATGCCGATCTCACCTTCCGGCCAGCACGTACCGTAGATGAGGTAGAATGCCGGCACCACGCCGAGCGCGCCGTTTGCCGCGTCGTACAGCTTGGCGTAGCCCTCGAGCAGGGGAGCAAGGCTTTCCTTGGAATATTCACCCAGAATTCCCATCGAAGGCGAGCCGGGCTTGCCGTAGAAGGCCAACACCTGGTTGGACGCGAGCAATAGCCGCCGTTCCGCGGATTCCTTGACGGCCTCGGCATCGAGCGTCGCCGTCGTCTCGACGGTCCCCGGCGCGGCGAGGCCATAAGCCGGTACACGGAAGGAACCCGTCGGCGAGGGTTGGGTCAGGATCGACCGAAATAAGCGGCTTGGCAAGCCACGTGATGCCGAAGCCAAAGAAGGCGGCGCAGCGTGGCTGCCCGGCTGGACAGGCGGCGCATACTCCATCGAAGTTCCAGCTGACGCTTCGACGCTCGCCGTCGGGTTGACGCTCCCGGCGACATCGTACTGTTCCACCGATTCGCTCGTCGCGCCGACAGCTATGAGAAACAAGCCCGCGATAAAAAACGTGAGGACGCCAATCGAGATGATCCTATGGAATGAGGGCATGCATAGTCCTTGCGAGGTGATATCCACTTATCTATCGGCTTCGAATCGCGGTACCTGAAACGATACGGGTTTTAGCCTGGATTGGCGCCACTGGGCAAACGCGATCAATACGCCGATACTCTATCCGATGGAAACGAAGACTGGATCAAGGCTAGCCGCCCTCTTGACGCTGGCAATGTTATTGGCACCGACGACCCGCGTGGAGGCCCAGATTGGCTGGCCGGCATTGGGAGGCGACCGTCCGATCGAGACGCTAGCCGAGAATGCAGACATCAGAAACCGGCTTTGGGACAGCTTGATTTCCGCGCCGCGAAGCAAAGCGCTCCAGCACCGACGAAGCATGGAAAAGAACGCCTGGGGCTCCTGGTCCGTGTCCATCGAACAGGGCGACTCGTCGTTCTATATCATTGTGTCGCCCGAACGCGCGGGAGCGTATCCCGTATACGCGCAGGGATCGTGGATAATCAAGCGCTCTTCAATCGACGGCTCGTACCAGCAGGTAAAAATATTCCTGAAAAGCGATCCAGGCACCTTCGTCAGGATCTATCCTGCCGGCTCCCGCTCGCGCATCGATGTGATCGCATACGGCGGCGTGTTCAACCGAGAGGCGATAGTACAATTGCCGTTCGAGACTGTATTG
>CAZKJA010000238.1:0-6150 GCA_964552925.1 uncultured Treponemataceae bacterium | reverse complement strand
CGTGCTCGAGATGATGTACGAAGATTCCAAGTTCCTCAAGCGGATAACCGATTTCAACGATCTGGCCAAGATAATGAAGACAAAGATCCGCAAGCGCATCAAGGAGAAGTCGGGCGAACCGCTGTATGAGGATATCGCGAAGGTCTGGGACGAGATATCCTTCGTGAAACCCGCCGAAACCGATGTCGAAAGCCTGAACTGCACCTACATCTACGAGAAGGACAAGGTGAAGAACCGCCTTATCCTGATGCGCGACAAGCTGAAGACGATGTACGCCTACCAGTATCCGATCCAGCGCCGCGTGGTCGAGGACAGGCTTACCTGGCTCGAGAAGGAATTCCAGCGCTTCGACTATATGATCAACCCGTACCACATCCAGCCGGGCTTGCTCCTCGATGTGGATATCTGCTCGATCAAGCGCAAGAAGGCTACACTCGACGGCATGGCCAACGTTCTCAACGAATTCCTGCACGGAGTTTCCAAAGGCTTCCAGGACGCGGCATTCGCCTCGTTCAGCAGGAGGCGTTCGACCGTCCGCGAGGATATTGCCCAGAGCTTCGCGCCGACCCCGATCGAGGAATCGGCCGAGCCTATATCG
Source organism: uncultured Treponemataceae bacterium (assembly GCA_964552925.1). Lineage (GTDB taxonomy): Bacteria > Spirochaetota > Spirochaetia > Treponematales > UBA12059 > SZUA-370. The sequence continues at coordinate 5,552 of CAZKJA010000238.1, read as the reverse complement.
GCTGGTTATCTCGAGATGCTCAACAGCGATTCAGCTCCGGCCCTGCCGGAAGCCAAGGTCGTAGCCGCTCCAGCGAAGCGCGGCCCGAAGCCGAAGGGAATGGTTGACGCCAGCCCCAGGAAACCCGGACGAAAACCGGGCGCAAAGCCGCGATCCAAGGATGAGGGCGGCATTCGCGAACTCTAAACGAGCATAGCGCTTGAGCCCCCCGGCTTTCGGGGGGCGCTTTTTTTGAACGAGAGAGGGGATAGCATGATAGCCTCGAATTGCAAGTACGAATCGTTGGCCACAAAGGTATCGTTCAACGCGTCTGTACGCCATGTCAAAGCGACGGTGGGGCTGGCCGAGCGCACCCAGACTGGCGAGAACCTCGCAGACACAATCAATGAAATACTGGATCAGAAAACGATCGGTGTCGATGAGATACTGCCGCTCATTTCGATGCTTCTTGTCGACAAATATGGCTACCTGACCGCAGCCAAGAATCTTGAGTCTGTCTCGCTTGACATTCCGGCGATACAGGAATTGGTATCGAGGTGGAATGCCTTCGACATTGTTGTGCTGTACAACCACCCGGACCTGGGCGTGATGGTAATCAACCCGAAGAATAAAGCCCATTTGACGAGGATCGATCGCCTGAACAAGACCGAATTGCTCGTCGCGTATCTGGGATGTTTTGGAAAACCTTACGACCAATCCTTGGCCGCAAAGGCAGCAGACTCCATACTTGAACTTTTCCAAGGTTCGAAGGTGAAGGATAATCCGGCATTCCTTAAGGGATCCTGCGCGTACAAGGCGCCACGGGAGCCAGCCATGCCCAAAGTCAAGAAAGCTGTGGCAAAAGCCAAGCTTGAGAAGCCAAAGCCAGGGAAGAAGGCTTCGGCCGCCCCGCAGCTTGCAGTGCCGGAACCGGTACAGATAGCCGCTCCCAAGCCTCCGCAGGGACCAAAACCCGGCGCGAGGATGACTCCGATGTACAGCGTGAACGTGACGAATGAGTTGTTCCACAATGGCAACGTCGAGGCATGGAAGCGTATAATCGACAGTTACAGGGTCAAGCATTCCGGGCTTGATGTCCTCGTCTATTACGACAACGAGCGCATCGTCAACCTGAACGCGCTGTTCAAATGGGGCAAGGTGAAGCATGGCAGCGCGATACAGTTCGCGGTGGCCGGGGAAAATATTTGCGATGTGGCCAAGCTGCAACGCTATCTGTCCCAAGGCGCGAGCTCGATGTTCGAGGCCTTCCTGCGCGGTCCGGTCAACGGCGTCTTGTCGCTCTTTTAAGTAAGGAGAGAACCCATGAAAGCCAATGTTCATTTCTTCAGCCAGAAGGAATCGATAGCCAAGGGAGTTGATCCGGAAACCTTGGGTCAAAGAGGAAGGCAGGCTAACGAGTTTTCCGAACTTGGGTTTCCCATCCTGCCCGGGTTTATAGTCGATTCTGTAGTCGCCAGCCATCTTGTAAAAGAAGATGTCATCGGCGTGTTCAAACCGCACCTGAAAAAAATCGCGGGCATCGTCAGCAAAACCTACGGCGACGAGAAGGAGCCGTTGCTTCTCAAGATAGTAATCTCCCCCAATTTGACTATCGCCAATTATCCCACGCTGCATAATTTCGGCTTGGTACGGACCACGGTTCAAGGATTCAACAAGAATGTAGGCGAGAATTTCGGCGCCCACGAAGTTGCCTTTTTGGCCAAGGGAATGCTCAGGATCGAGGAGCGCATAGCGGAACTCGAGGCCAGGGACAAGGATGTCGTCAAGATACGGGAGATGCTCGAGAAGGCCGAGAAGACGCTTGAATCCGACAAGCCTGCCGAAAAAGCCGAAGCCCTGATGGCAATGTATCAACCGTTGATTCCCGCTGGATTCTTCAGCGACGCGTGGAAGCAGCTGGAGATAGCGGTCAAGCGTATTTCGAGGCTCCTTGAACTCGACGACCAGGATGACAACGATACGGCTATCCTCGTACAACCTATGGTGTACGGCAATTACGGCAAGGGCTCCTGTTCTGGCGCGTTCTTCACAAGGAATATTGTCAATGGTTCGAAGATCCTGCAGGGAGAGTATTTCGAGGAACATTTCAACGAGATCGGCGCCAAGGGCAACGATATAAACAAGATCGCCCCTGTCCACCTGAAGGAACTCACCAGGATCGCCGCTTCCCTCGAGGACCACCACAAGGAAATCAGGCAGATCCGCTTCACGATAGAGAAGAGCCAGCTTTGGCTCATCGAGCAACGGCAAGTCGTAGCCAAGAGTACGCAAGCGGATATGAAGCTGCATCTTGACCTTTTCTCCCGAAAGGTCGTCGACGAAGCCTTCGTTGTGAATTCGATGCAACCAGGCAGGCTCAACGAAATCCTGCATCCCGTGGTTGACCTCTCTACGGTCAAGAAGCTTACTGGAGTTTCCGGCGGAATCACCGGCGCTCCTGGCGCCGCGATAGGCCGGGTCTATTTCACCACTGAAACCTTGCTCGACGCCTACCGCGTCGCCCAACAGAAGGGCGAAGACAAACGGATGATCCTGTGCATGCCCTCGACGTTCGCGGAGGACGTAAAGGCTATCGAAGTGGCGAGCGGGGTGCTTTCATGCGAAGGCGGCTATTCTGCGCATGCCTCGGTGGTGGCCAGGCAATACGGCAAGGTATCCTTGGTAAAGCCTGAGATGAGGATACGCGGCAAGAAAGCTACGATCGGTAGCCTTGCCGTCTCGGAAGGCGACTATATAACTATCAACGTGCCGTATTATGGCGAAGCCAATATCTGGCAGGGAAAGGCTTCGCTCATAGAACCCGATCCCGCCGAATCCGGATTGTTCGAGTTCATCGAAATCGTCAAGAGGAACATGAAAACGTTCCATGTGCGGGCCAACGCTGACAGCCCCCGCGACGCGGCGCTTGCTTTGTCCTTCGGCGCGGAAGGAATAGGCCTCTGCCGTACGGAGCATATGTTCTTCAACGAGAAGAGGATCAATGTGTTCCGCGAGATGATCCTTGCCGATTCGGTCGAGGCTCGCCAGAAGGCTCTTTCGAAGCTCGAGGTCATGCAGCGCGATGATTTCTACGGCCTGTTCAAGACCATGGCCGGCAAGGAAGTGACGATAAGGCTTCTCGACGCGCCCCTGCATGAGTTCATGCCGCACAACGATGCCGAGTTTGAGGGTTTCATGGCCCATCTGGGCGCTGGCAAGAAAAACGCCAAGGTTCCGTCGAAGGGCGAAATCAGGGCGCGGATCGAGACGCTCGCGGAGTTCAACCCCATGCTCGGGCACCGCGGATGCCGGATTGCCGTCAGCTATCCGGAAATCTACGCGATGCAAACGCGCGCGGTCTTCGAAGCCGCGTACAAGTTGCAGACCGAAAAAGTCGATGTGCGACCCGAGATAATGATCCCCATCGTGATGAACGCGGCCGAGCTCAAGCTTATAGTCTACGGCAAGAAGATAGAGGGCAAGACCTACAAAGGTTTGGTCGACATTGCCGAGGAAGTCCGCAAGGACCTTGGAGCCAGGGCCATGCCTTACAAAGTCGGTACCATGATCGAGTTGCCCGCCGCTGCGTTGGTGGCCGGCGAGATTGCCAAGTACGGCGAGTTCTTCAGCTTCGGCACCAATGATCTGACCCAGACCGCCTTGGGCATAAGCCGTGACGACTTCAACACGTTCATGCCCGACTATTCGCTGTACGATCTCATTGAAGGCAACCCGTTCTCGACGCTGGCAACGCCAGTGAAGGAACTCGTGGCGATGGCGACAAGGCGAGGCCGGATGACCCGACCCACGCTCAAGGTGGGCTTGTGTGGAGAGCATGGCGCAAATCCTGACAACGTCAGGTTCTGCATGGAAGCCGGGCTTGACTACGTGTCCTGCTCTCCGTATTCGGTACCCATAGCGTGCCTGGCCGTCGCTCAGGCCGAGCTTGAAAAAAAGCCATAATGGCGCAATTGCACTGGTGAGAAAAACGGGCTGCCGGGAGATCATCTCCCCGGTAGCCCGTTGTTTTATACGTGCCGGCTCCAAAGGCTCCAGATCCGTATATATATGCCTAGCTCGAATACTCCCATGCCATCTGTTCCTTCAATTTGATGCCGATGGCCTTGGAGGCTTTTTTTGCATCAGGGAGCGGGATTCCCGCTTCCTTGTTGAAGGTTTTCTCGAAGAATAACGTCATGCTGTCGAATACATCGGGGAGATTGTAAAAGATGAAGGCGAAATTGACGCCCCTGGGCTTCATAATGGTAAAGGATGTGTAGGACATCAAGGCGAGCTTGCCCCAATATATCTTGGTCTGATTCTTAGCTGTATGGAGTTCTAGTTCCGAGAAACGATGAGGTATCTGCTCCATGCTGGATCGTATGTACGGTTCTTCGCCTTTTTTTGGATAGTTGGCAGGTTCTATAAGGATATGCAGCTTCTTCCCGTCAGTCTGGAATGTAAGCCCGTCTTCGGCGGGATAGATCGATTTGACGTTGTTGTACGATACGATCTCGTACCTGGAATAAGCCGAATTAGCTGAGAAAAATGACGAAACGATGAACCCTTGCTCACTTGGTAAATTGTTCTTGGAGTATGCATCGAATAGATCCATTGCTTTTACTGGCATGAAAAACCTCCTATATTGTAACACCTTGAAGAATAAGCGAAATCCGCGCGACTCTCAACCTTTTTATGGTTTTTATTTCGCACGGGGTTTCGATTCCAGGGCCTTGGCGCGCTCATCGAATCGGAACGCGGTTTCCGATACTCCAGCTTTGTTGTACAAGCGCGCAAGGTTGCGCAAAGGCCGCGGGTCTGCAGGAGCCAATTCCGAAGCCTTGAGGAAGGCTGCAACAGCCTTCTCCGATACGCCCTGCCTGGCATGGAGGACCCCCAGGACAAGATATGGTTCGGCCTGTTTCCCGATAAACGCCGCTCCTCGCTCGAGAAGCTCTATCGCGATGGCCTTGGCGCCCGATTTTATCAAAGAATACGCCAACCCCAACAAAGCGTCCACGTCGCGTGGCGCTTTCCTGAGGATCTTCCTGTACAAGCCGGCAGCCTCATGGTACCTGTTTGCATTCCTGTAACAGAGCGCTAGTAACTGATCGGAGCCATGGAGTGCGCCGTAGGCTAGTCCTTCTTCTATCGCGTCCGCTGCGTGCGCCCAGGATCGCGTTCGGGTAAGCAGGTTGATGTAGTCTTTCCTTATCGATGCATTATCCGGATACCAACCCAGGTATTCCGCGTACCTGGCAATTGCATCGGCGTCGTTATGGAGCGACTCGGCGACGGAAATCCTGTAGAGCATGCTGAGTTCGTGGTGAGCCCAAATACCGATGACATCGGAAAACCAGGAGTCCGCAAGATCCGGTCTGCCCGTCTTGTATAAGCATTCTGCGTAAGCAAGGAGTAGATGCGGGTCTCCGGGATGTTTATGGAGCAATGCCTGTACTTTTGGAAGCAGTAGTGTCGGTTCCGAACCGGTCTTTACCTCGCACAAGGTTTCAACGTACCTTGTTTCGTCAGCGGAAGCGCCGCGCGCGGAGGCAGCCTTCGCGGCAGCTCTG
>CAZKJA010000237.1:0-6179 GCA_964552925.1 uncultured Treponemataceae bacterium | reverse complement strand
TTCTCCATTATTGCAATACTCATCCTTCTCCGTGTCTCTGTGTTCAAATTCCATATCTTACTTCCACATATTTCGTTTTCTCATCTTCTCTGTGTCTCTGTGCTTAAATATTCTTCTTCCCGAAATTTTTTGGTTGGCATGTCCAGGAGGTCATATGCGTAGGGTGAGTACGGATTTCATGAACAACGATATGCAGTACTGGCTCAGGCGCACCGAGGATTCGATGGCGTCGATGCAGAACAAGCTTTCGCGCCAGGAGCGCCTCGAGACTCCCCGCGACGATCCTATGGCCGCCGCAAGGGCGGTGCGCTACGAGTCGTTCGTAGGCAGGCTGCACCGTTACGAGGAAAACACCCTGTACGCGAAGGACCGCGCCGCCATAGCCGAGGGCTACATGCGTCAGTCGATGGACATAATGCAGCGGATCAGGGAACTAGCGATCACCGGCGCCACCGGGACGTACACGAAAGAGGATACCGGCGCGATGGCGGTCGAGGTCGACCAGCTGCTCTCCGAGCTCGTCAGCCTGGCAAACGCGCGCGGCCCCGACGGCGATTTCCTGTTCGCGGGCGACAAGGCGAAGACCGAGCCGTTCCGCGCCATCCAGGGCTACGCCGGGGGTAGCGGCGCCGCGACCACCAGGGCGGTCGACTACCAGGGCGGCATCGGGACGCCAGAGGCCGAGATCTCCGAGGCCACCTACCTGCCGCTCAACCTGCCCGGCGACTCGGTGTTCTGGGCCGAGCGGCAGCGCATCGCCGCCCGCGTCGACGCGTCCGATTTCAGGGTGTTGGAGCATACGGGAATAGTCGTCGACGGGAAGACGATAGCGCTTCGCCCCGGCGACACGGTCCACGCGATCATCGCGCGAATCAACGACTCCGGCGCAGCCGTCAAGGCTTCGCTCGACCCTTCGCGCAACGCCCTCGTGCTCGAGGCGACCGACGCCCACCGAGTCAGGCTCGAGGACGCCGAAGGCGGCAGCACGCTCGCGGATTTAGGCATACTCTCCGGATCGGGCGTGCCCTCGGATTACGCCGCGGATACCCGCGTCTCGGGCGGGTCGCTTTTCGATACTGTGATATCGTTGCGCGACGCCTTGAACAAGGGCGACCACAACGACATCGGCGGACGGGTACTCGCGGGCCTGGACGCAGGCATGGGCAACCTGGGCCGGCGCCCCGCCGAAGCGGGGGCGATTGTCGAAAGACTTCAAGATGATGGAGTACGCGCATACCGCGGCTTTGCAGATGGCCGGCAGGGTGCTCCCAAAGACTCTTCTTGACTTCTTGCGCTGATTCGGGCAGATTGGGCGTACACATGCGGATACAGACAAAGATAATGGGAGAGCTGGACGTCGACGATCGTCAGGTCATAGACTTTCCCGACGGCTTGATAGGTTTCAAGAAATTCACCTCGTACGCATTGCTCGACGCGCCGCAGAAACCCTACTTCTTCCTGCAGTCGATGGATCTGGCGGAATTGGGGTTCATCCTGCTCGACCCGTTCCTGTTCAGGCCCGATTACTCGATGGATGTAGCGGACGAGGCAATGCGCGCGCTCGGCGTCGCGGGGCCGGACGACGCGCTCGTTCTGTCGCTCGTCACCGTCCCCCCGGACGGCGGCCCTGTGACGGCCAACCTGATGGGACCGCTTGTGATAGGACGCAAGGCCAGGCGCGGCGCGCAGGTAATTTTGACGGACCCGCGATGGCAAACCAAGCACGACGTGATGGCCGAGCTGGCCGCCTCGAGGAAATAGCGCGATGCTCATATTGTCGCGCAAATTGAATGAGAAAGTCGTGATCGGCGATGGCGTGGTCGTTTCGATCATCGAAATACGCGGCGACCAGGTGAAGCTCGGCATCGACGCGCCTAAAACCGTCAAGGTGTACAGGCAGGAAGTCTACGACGCGATCCAGGACGAGAACCGCCTTGCCGCGGCTGGCTCCACCCTGACGCTCCCCCCGATCGAGTTGCCGCGGTAAAGCCTTCGCCCCGCAACGCACGCGATTACGGCGGCATGCAATTTTCTTGACAGCAATAAAAACACGCCTTTATAATGAACATATTCGGTGAATATATTCATTAGTTATATATATTTAATTTTAGTTCAAATACACATCACTGGATGGACACCATGCAGAGGAGAGCGCTCGATGTTTCGATCATACCGGGGCAACCTGCCTTTCGTGCTGGCCATGTCATCCAACGCTCTCGCGACGATGCTGGCGATAGCATCGCGGCACAAAACAGGCGTGCCGATGGCGGCGCTCGTTTCCGGAAGCGCCGTACTGTCCATCATTGGCATATTCATAGGCATGCGTAGCGTGCATCGATCCGCGGACACGTTGGACAGGCACTTGGCATCCGTGAAGAACGGGATGGCAGAACCGGAGTATTCCCCGGAATCGAGCCGCCGTGGACCTATCTCGCAACTGGCTGGCGGGATCGAAGGGTTTCTGGCGCACATCCAGGGAAGGCTTCGAGCGCGTCAAGAAAAGCCGGGAATTCAAGGAAATACTTGGAAAATTCGGAGCGTGAGCTTCACAAGACCTTGAAAACCCTGGGCGTACTATCCCTCCGGCGCTTACAGCCGACAGTTCTCATGCTCGACTGATTCCGTTATGATCCCCAAAGGACGAGCCGAGATGCATCGGCAACAATCACGTCGCGCGGAGTATGCAATGACAATGAACCACCCTATCACCGGCTTCGCGATAGGCGATCCCGATGCCTCGCCCTTGGCCAGGAAACCGGGCCCCGCCGAGGCGCGCGCTTTTTTCGACACGCTTATACTGTCCGCGTCGGGCTGGCGCGGCGTGTTCGGCGCCTCGGACGACGACATGGCGGAAACGCTGCCGCCGGCCAAGACCTACGCGGCCGCGAGGATGGCCTGGGCCTTCGCCGATTTCCTGCTCGCCCGACAGGCCGCCATTCCCGGCTCGCCTGCGCCGGTTATAGCGCTCGGCTTGGATACGCGGCCAACCGGTCCGGCGATCGCCGACGCGATGGCCCGCGTGTACATCGCCAAGGGGCTCCGGGTGCGCTACGCATTCGTCTGCGCCGCGCCGGAGATCATGGCGTGGACCAGGCGTTCGGCTTCCCTGCCCGCCGGCTCCCCGGACAGGCTCGACGCGTTCTGTTACGTTTCGGCGAGCCACAACCCGCCGGGACACAACGGCGTCAAATTCGGCCTGGCCGACGGCGGCGTCCTTTCCGCTCCCGAGGCTAAAACGCTGACAGAGTCGCTCCGCGACGGCGCCTGCACGGCGGACGATATCGACGCGGTCGCTGTCCTCGTCGGAACGCCATCGGCCGGCGCTGTTTCCGCGCTCTATTCGGGTTGCGTTACGGAGAAGCGCAAGGCGATATCCGATTACACACTGTTCGCGCGCGAGGTGGCCGGCGCCTCGGCCGACATGCCCGCGCAGGAACGGGAGCTCGACGCCCTGGCCGCGGCAATATCCGCCCGCGGCGCCGGCATAGTCGCCGACATGAACGGCTCGGCGCGGAGCCTTTCGATAGACGCCGACTACCTCGCCAGCCTCGGCGTCGAGTTCCGCCGGATGAACGCGGTACCGAGGCGCTTCGCCCACCGCATAGTGCCAGAGGGCGACGCGCTGGAACCATGCCGCCTGGCGCTGGAAAAAGCCCATGCCGACAATCCCCACTTTGTGCTCGGCTACGTTCCCGACTGCGACGGCGACAGGGGCAACCTGGTTTATTGGGACGACGACACCGGAACCGCGCGGGCGCTCGTGGCCCAGGACACCTTCGCGCTCGCCGTGCTCGCTGAGTTGGCGAGCCTGGCGACGCGCGGCGAAGCAGCCAACGCCGGCAGGAAAATCGCGGTAGCCTGCAACGACGCGACCAGCCTGCGCATAGAATCGATAGCCAAGGCCCTCGGGGCCGAGGTGTTCCGCGCGGAAACCGGCGAGGCGAATGTAGTCGGCCTGGCGCGCGATCTCCGCGATCAAGGCTACGAAGTCCGCATACTCGGCGAAGGCTCCAACGGCGGGGTGATCACCCACCCGGCGAGCGTCCGCGACCCGCTGAACACTGTGACAGCGATACTCAAACTCCTGTACCTGGTCGGCAGCGACGAGAACCCTGGACCGTACCGGCTATGGCTCCGGGTATCGGGCCAGGAGTCGGCCTACCATGAGGAGTTCGGGCTCTGCGACGTGCTGGCCACGATGCCCCGCTTCGCCACGACGAGCGTGTTCGAGGAACGCGCCGCGTTGCGCGTCCGCTCCAGGGACCATGCCGCTCTCAAGGGCGCCTACGAGGCGCTGTTCAGGAAGTCATGGCCGTCCATCGCGCGCGAACTCGAAGCCCGACTGGGGCCCTTGTCGTGGAAAGCCTATGCGAGCCTGGGATCCACACAGAAGGAGCTCGTCGGCGGCTTTGCCGGGTCGGGGACTGGCGGCTTAAAAATAGTCCTTTTCGACGGCGCCGGCTCGGCGGCAGGTTTCCTGTGGATGCGCGGATCGGGAACGGAAGCCGTGTTCCGCGTAATGGCCGACGTGCGCGGCGACGATGCAAGCCTTGAAACGCTCCTCCTCGACCGGCACGTCGCAATGGTCAGGGAAGCGGACTCGCTTGTATAAAAGCGCATAAAGCGGTAACCTTTGCGGGCATATCAGGGAGGGGCTAGAATGGGCGTTCGTGGCGAGCTGTTTTCTACGCGTATGGCCTGCGATGGCAGGACGTATTTTTTCAACGTCAAGGAAAACCGCATGGGCGACCTTTTTCTCTCGATCGTCGAGAGCAAGCCTACAGAGACCGACGAGTTCGACCGTCGGTCGATAGTCGTTTTCCAGGACAACGTCGAGGAATTCATAAAGGCTCTAAGGAAGTCAGTCGACGCGATGGGCGATGCGGATCCGTCGGTCAGGGCGGCCAAGCCTCCCCGCGTGCGCCGTGACGCCAAGCTGCCCCGCGACGACGGCCGCGACTCTGAAGGCCGGCTGGGTGACGACGAGCGGCCGCGACATTATATAGACACCGGCAAGCCGCGCGGTGCTGGACCACGTGAAGCGGGAGCCCGCGGAACTGAACCACGCGGCCGCGCCCCATCCCCGCGGACAGGTGAGCACCGATCAGGCGAGCGCGGTGCAGGATCCGCGACCGAGCGGGGCCCACGGCGCGACAACGATCGCCATACCTCGGTACGGCGTGATATCGACAAGGCTACCGGACGCGACGCGTCTACCCGACGCGACGCGCCAAGCTCCAGGAGACCCGCCCCCACCGGCCGGGTGCTCCGCGTGAAGCCCAAGGCGGCCCCGGCGCCAAGCGAAGCAAAACCAGCTCCAAAGCCAAAAACCCCGGCAAGGCGTATGACAGTCCGCAGGGCAAAATCCAAGGACGACGAATAGCGCGGTTCCGCCTTACTCCTTCGAATAGCTGAAACTGAACCTCTGTATCGGCGAGGGCCCCAACAGCCTGCACGCGGCGCGGTGCTCCTTGGTGGGATAGCCTTTGTGGCGGGCATAGCCGTACTCGGGATACAGCCAGTCATAGCGTTCCATCAGCCTGTCCCTGCATACCTTCGCCACGATTGAAGCGGCCATGACAGCGGGTACAGTGGCGTCCGCCTTGACGAGCGCGAGCTTGACCCCTGGTATGTCGGGAAGCTTGTTGCCGTCGACCACAGTGATGTCCGGCACAACGCCAAGCGCCAGGTACGCGCGTCGCATAGCGAGCATCGTGGCGCCCAGGATATTGTACTCGTCGATTTCCGAAGGCCAGGCCCATTCGTTGGCCCAACTCGCCATCGTCGCTATCGCCTCGAAAGCCCGTTCCCTTTGTTGTCGCGTCAGGGCCTTGGAGTCCGCGAGTAGCCCGAGGGGAAAATGTTCTGGCAGGATGACGGCCGCCGCCGATACCGGTCCGGCCAATGGTCCCCTGCCCGCCTCGTCGATACCGCAGACGACGCCGGAAATGCGTTCAGGAAACAAGATCCCCTGCGATTGGTTTTCACCGCCGACCCTACCCGATTTCGGCATGGTTCCGCGCCTGCGCCTCGAACTCCGCGAACGCCGACGCCAAAGCGGGCAAGGCGCCCGCGGCCGTCGCCGCGTCACCGTCGGCGGCGGCGGTCTCGATGACCATGGCGGCATTCCCGAGCGACTTGGCGGAAAGGCTCCATGCGGCGCCCTTGATCGAATGCGC
>CAZKJA010000236.1:0-6226 GCA_964552925.1 uncultured Treponemataceae bacterium | reverse complement strand
AATCCCTGTGCAGATGAGTCCGCGTTCGGGATTTCAAGGAAAAAACTGCTCGATTATTTCTACTCTCACATAGAGGCTGAGTCCTTTAACCAAGACAAACTACGCGGCTTTTCACTTGGTAAAGTCAGCGGTGACGTGCGGATATCGGTTGGCATTGCGAGCAATTCCACTGATGTGGAAGCCTTTCTTGAGCTGCTTAAACGTTTCTTACGTTATTCTCTGTAGTGTAGTCACGAAGGGCTTTGCCCGCCGTGACCACACTATGAAATTGTATGGCCTACTTCGCCGGCGTCATCGTTTCGACGCGCCAGTACCAGTCGCCCTCGTCGATGTCGACGTGGACCAAATAGCTGTTCGTGCCGTCTGTGCCTTCGAGGCTTGTGATCGTGGCTTCCTCGCCTACGTATTCGGCCATCTCGTCGGCCCAGTTGTTGTCCTCGTCGATGTAGCGGTGGGCGCCGATTACGACCCGGTCGCCTATCTGGTAGCCGTAGCTGCCCGCTTCACCGCGGCCTTTGAGCGTCAGGTTGCGGACGCGCCATACATAATCGTTTTCCTTCACCCGGACGACGAGGAAACCCTGGGAATCGGCGCCCGGCAACGATTTTACAGTCGCCTGCTTGCCTACGAAGGGGGCCATCTTGTCGTCCCAGTCCTTGCCGCCGTTGATATCCTCGTGCTCGCCGAGGATCACGACGCTGCCGACCTTGATCATGCCGTAGGATTCTTCGCCTTCGACGTATTCTTCGTCGTAATACTCTTCGCCGTCGCCTTCACCGTACTCATAGTCCTCATCGCTGTAATCAGAATACCCGTAGGTGGTTTCCGGCGGCAGATACCAAGGAAAGTCGTCGTCGGGTTCTTCAGTATAAAACCCTTCGGGGGAAGGGAATTTCGAAGGGATCGACTTCGCAAGCGTCGCGAACGGCACCGCTGACGGTTCGCCGACAAGTTCCAATACCGCGAACTCGACGAAGTAAACGTACGGCGTGAGCGCTTCGGGGAAGCCCTTGGGCAGCAATGCCTCGTCCGGTGTCGCCTCGAGGTTGCGTTCCCATATTACCGCGGCCGGCAGGTCGCCGTCATGGGCGGCGATAAAATAGCCCACGTCCCCTTTTGCCACTTTTTCATAGCTTCGGACCGCCAGTACTTTTTCGCCCGGGCGGGCCGCCATCGTCACGTAGGACGCGTACTGGTCAGCGGTCCTGAAGGCGGACCGCGTGAATGCCTTGGAGGTGAACGAAAGCCTGGAGCCGGGAAGCCATCCTGTCGCCCCGCCGGAGGTCTTCACCTGGTACCACAGCGTTGGGACGCCGTCTACCGTCAATTTCTTGTCCTGCGACCCCAGCACAAGCAGCGGGTCGCCCGCCGACAGCGGAGTCCCGCTCTTGCCTTCGGCGGCCGTGCTGTACAACGGGCTGTCTACCGAAAGCACAGCCACAAGTGGCTTGGCCTGGGCCATGGCTCCGGCTGTCACCAGAGCGAGAGACAAGGCCGCCATCACGAATCTATTAGCTCGCATCGATTCCCTACCTTCCTTGCCGCCCTGGCGGGAACCGTCCCACGGTTTTATTCCACACGCGCCAAGTGGCGGATCAATGGCGGCGTCCTCTCTATCCTGAGGGGAAAATCCTCCGGCACGAGACGCTCCGCTTCACCGTCCATCTGTACTAATATATTGTCAGCGTAGCGAATTTCAATAGCGTCGGCGGAAAAGAGCTCGACTTCCGGGAAGTCCCTGATCCGTCCGGACGCGACCGACCCCTTTAGGGCCAGTTTTCGGAGCAGGGGCATCTGATGGACGACGCACACGTTGTCGTCGTCCGGCAGGATTTTCTTGTTGGAGCCGTAGGTCCTGTGTCCGCTCACGCCCATCGCGGCAAGCAGGAACTTGCCCTCGAGCCTGGTGGTCGCCTTGCCGCGGGCATCCATTCCCACGATTCCCATCTCCCGCGGCGGATACACCCTGTCGTACAGAACGGACGAAAGGTCAAGCCATAGCTTGTACGAATCTCCTGGCATGTGCATCTTGAGCTTGTTGGTCATATCGGTCACGTATGCGTCCAGGCCGATGCTCGCGATGTTGAACGAACGCCATTCGCCTCCTCTGGCACGGCTGGAAGCGGGTCCGCCCGGCTTCGGTAGTACCCGCAAAATTGACTGGACTTCGATCGCCCCGTGCCCGGTGAGCCTCGAGAGCGAATCGGAGAGTTGCCTGCCGTCGGAACCGTCGTTGCCGGTTCCCATGGGCAAGCGGAGGACGGTGAAAGCGTTGCGCAATTCATCGGGAGCCCGTGAAAGCTCGTCGAGGAATTCCAGGCTGGTGCCGTCGCCGCATGCGAGGATTACGAACCACGCGGTGCCCGGTTTCATCGCGGATTCTTCTATGCACTCGGCGGCAATCCTGGTCGCGTGCCGGGAACTTTCGGTGGATTTCACCTGCCAGGAGAGCGAACCTTCGCGGAGGGGATGCGACGCCGCGTCCGAAGTGGCCGTGGCAAGGTCCCTCATCGCGGCCGCGAACTTCGCCGAATGCGAGAAGCTGCCCGCCCGGGGGTTGACTATTGTCTTCACTATCAAATTCTTGCGTTTGAACAACGGAGTTTTCTCCACGAGTCCCCGGAGTCCATCCGTGAATTGGCTTGTATCCATGGTCTTGCAAGTCTACTACGTACGCAAGCGGATGAGAAGTACCGGATTCCTTGCTTCCGGCGCTTCATTGCGGAACGTTTTTTGCATTGCTTACAATTCTTACCGACCTTGCCATGTTAGAGTAAACGAGTCTGTCGCCCGAAATTCCTGCGATGAAAACGCTGGAGGCGGCGGGGAAGGTTGGACAATGGATTTTTCCTGGAAAATAGTCATAGACGCGGGGATCATCTCCGCGGCATTATTGGTAGCCACGTTTCTTCGCACAAAGGTCCGTTTCCTGCAGCGCTTCATGGTGCCCAACTCCCTGACGGCGGGCTTCCTGTTGCTGCCTGTGTATAACTACCTGATGCCCGCCCTCGGTTATTCCAACCACAGGCTTGGCGACCTCGTATACCACCTGCTGAGCATCTCGTTCGTGGCGATGACGCTGCGCTCCAAGCCGGCCAAGCTGGACGGCGAGGCGAGGGGTTCTGTACGGGCGATGGCGACTGCCATAATTTCGCAGTATGCCCTGCAGGCTTTCATTGGTCTCATTCTCACCTGGGTCCTTATCAAGACGGTCGTGCCCGGGCTCAACCCGGCCTTCGGGCTTACCCTGCCACTGGGTTTCGCGATGGGACCGGGGCAGGCGTACGCGATCGGCAAGGGATGGGAGCCGATGGGTTTCGATGGCGCGGGTACCGTCGGCTTGACTATGGCCGCCCTCGGGTATCTATGGGCGTGCATAGTCGGCGTGGCGCTTGTCAATGTCGGCGTCAGGAAGGGCTACCTGCCGAAGACGACGATGGATGCGCTGTCTGACAAGGCGATGCTCACCGGGATTATCCCCGATGGTTCGGCCAAGCCGGTCGGATCAAGGAATACGACCGATCTCGAGGCGATCGACCCGATGAGCCTGCATCTGGCGGCGGTCGCATTCACCTACCTGCTTTCGTTCCTGTTGCTGACGGGCTTGACTTGGCTCCTGGGCTTCGCCGGCAAGGCCGGCCGGGATCTCGCTGTCAACCTATGGGGCATCAATTTCATCTTCTCGGCCTTGACGGCCATGATAGTCCGTCTGGTCATCGACAAGCTCAAAATAGGCCGCATACTCGACAACGACAGCCTGTCCCGCATCTCGGGCATATCGGTCGACTATATGGTCACGGGCTCGTTGGCCGCCATCTCGCTCGTATTCGTAGGGCGTTACTGGCTGCCGTTGCTCGTCGTGTCCACGATCGGCGGGCTGATAATCACTTTTACCGTCCCATGGCTCTGTTCGAGAATTTTCAAGGATCACCGATACGAGCGTATGATCATGATTTACGGCGTATCGACGGGTACCTTGTCCACTGGTCTTGCTCTTTTGCGCATCCTCGACCCCGAGTTCAAGACCAGGGTCTCCAACGACTACATGCTGTCCGCCGGCTTGACGTTCGCGTTGATGATACCGTTCATACTCTCCATCAACCTGCCGGCCAAGGCGGGCATGAGCGGCTCGATGGTTCCATTCTGGACCATGATCCTCATAGCCGGGGGCTATATCGTCGCCTGCACGTTGGCATTCATCGTGCTTGCAGGGAAGAGGGCCTTCAGGAAGCCCGCGGTTACCTGGTTGCAGGATTGACCTGGTTGTCTGGCACCTTGCCAAGAGTCCAAAGCAACTCGTAGGGGTTCAAAAAACGGCAAGGCCCGCGTAATCGGGCTGATCTCGACGATGGGGAACTCCATCCTCCCGCGCGCGGGGGCGGGATACGAACCGACAAGTTTTCGTTGACAGCGTGCCAATACAATGTATTATTTTCAATCGAAAACTAAAGCGGAGTGCCCCGCCTGCGCCAATTACGGGCGGGCTTCCTTCCGGAGGCCGCGATGATTTCCCTCGAGCAGATCCCATCGGGTTTTACTGTACGCTTGAACGGCATCAAGGTGTTCGTCCACGACAAGGCCGAACCTTGCGCGTACCTCGGCCGCGGCGCTGAGAACGTCTCAATGTACCGCGGCAACTTCGACATCCGCGACAGCCTCGAAGAACGCATCGGCCTGGGCGACTTTGCGGTAGAGGGTTCTGGCGCCGGGTACCGCGTGACCCTGTCCCGCGGCGGGGAGTTGTCGATGGCGCTCGCGATCTCCGAGGAACATGGTCGCCTGGTCGTCAGGCCGTCGTTGCTGGCGACTCCGGTCATCGCCGGTGGTCCCGACGGCCCGCGTCCCGGCGGTTCGCTTGCCGGCGCGTCGCATCGCTGCGCTTCGGTGGTCCCTTCGATACCCAACCGCTTCTGGTTCCGCCTGAGCGCCGAGCCGGGAGAGTCGGTGTACGGCTGCGGCGAACAGTTCTCGCACTTCGATCTCCGCGGTCGGCTGTTTCCGCTGTGGACAAGCGAGCAGGGCGTCGGCCGCAACAAGCGCA
This sequence comes from uncultured Treponemataceae bacterium, assembly GCA_964552925.1. GTDB lineage: Bacteria > Spirochaetota > Spirochaetia > Treponematales > UBA12059 > SZUA-370. Next base: position 1,185 of record CAZKJA010000236.1, on the reverse strand, counting down.
CCCGCGTCACCTGGGAGGCCGACGTCGCGGACAAGGCGGGCGGCGACTATTGGTGGACTTTCTTTCCGCAGGCTACCTTCGCCTCGAGCCGACACTACTGGTTGCACGCCGACTGCCCGGCCTACGCGGCCTTCGATTTTACTCAGGACAGCTTCCACGAGCTCGAGTTCTGGGCGCTTCCGGAGTCCCTGACCTTCGGCTCGGGGGCGACGATGCTAGAGCTGGCCAAGGGCGTGTCCGACCTGCTGGGCCGGCAGCCCGAGTCGCCGGAATGGACCCATGACGGCGTGATTCTGGGCATGCAGGGCGGCACAGAAGTTTGCGAGACGCGCCTTCGCAGGGCCAAGGCGCGCGGCGTGCCGGTCGCCGGCATCTGGGCGCAGGACTGGGAGGGGATCAACGTGACCAGCTTCGGGCAGAGGCTCCGCTGGAACTGGGAATGGGACGCCGAGCGCTACCCGGGACTCCCGGCGGCGATGGCACGCTGGCGCAAGGAGGGCGTCCGTTTCCTCGGGTACGCCAACCCCTACGTCGCCGCCGGCAAGCCGCTGTTCATCGAGGCAGCAGCAAAGGGTTACCTGGCCAAGGACAAGAAGGGCGACGACTACCGCGTCGATTTCGGCGAGTTCGACGCCGGCATCGTCGACTTCACCAACCCGGCGGCGTTCGAGTGGTACAAGGGCGTAGTACGCCGCAACCTGATAGACTTCGGCCTGTCAGGCTGGATGGCAGACTTCGGCGAGTACCTGCCGACCGACGCCGTGCTGTACGACGGCACCCCCGCGATGCTCGCGCACAATCCCTGGCCCGCGATATGGGCGCGGCTCCTCCACGAAGCGGTCGCCGAGTCCGGCAAATCCTCCGACATCGTCTACTTCATGCGCGCCGGCGCCGCGGGGAGCCAGCGCTGGTGCCCCAACATGTGGGCCGGCGACCAGAACGTCGACTGGTCGGAGGACGACGGCCTGCCGTCGGTGATCACCGCGGCCTTGTCGCTCGCCGTCTGCGGCCACGGCGTCCACCACAGCGACATAGGGGGCTACACAACGCTGTTTGGCATGAAACGCACAAAGGAGCTGTTCCTGCGCTGGGCCGAGTTCTCGGCGTTCACGCCGATGATGCGCAGCCACGAGGGGAACCGCCCCAGGGACAACTGGCAGTTCGACTCCGACGACGGTACGCTCG
>CAZKJA010000235.1:0-6227 GCA_964552925.1 uncultured Treponemataceae bacterium | reverse complement strand
CGGGCTTAGCCCAAGGAGCGATCGAAGTCGAGGCGCGTCGCGTCTATAGACGCGCATACTATTGTATGTGAGCACCGAGACGAGGAGCGACGCCGGGATCAGCCCGATTACGCGGGCCTTGCCGCTTTTATTTGAACACCAATGAGTTACTCTAAAGTTGGCAAGGTGTGAGATATTCGGGCTAAGCAACTTGACAGCCCTGACCCACTCTCCTACGCTGTACCGGCGCAAGGAGGCGTACGAATGAAACGAACGTTCGCGCTGCTGGCCATCATCGCACTCGTCGCGACAGGACTTGTCAATGCCGAGGAAACCGCGATACCGGGCCTGCACAGCTTTCGCCTGGAAAACGGCCTGGAGCTCTTTGTGCTCGAAAACCATTCGGTTCCGCTTGCCAGGATACAGATCACGTTCCGGTGCGGTTCCCTGACCCAGAACCCGGAAACGACGGGGCTTTTCCACTTGTACGAGCATATGCTGTTCAAAGGCAATTCTCGCTACAAGACGGAAACGGAGTTCTCGGCGGCAATGACGGACCTTGGCGTCGCCGAATGGAACGGCGGCACCTCGACGGAATACGTGACGTATTACTTCACGGTGCCTTCCGACAAAACCGAAGCGGGGCTGGAGTTCTGGTCGTACGCGATGCGTGAACCCATCCTCGATCCGGACGAATTGGCCATAGAGCAAGGCGTCGTCTCCAACGAAATAAACGGCTACCTGTCGGACCCGGACCGCGTCTATTCAGCGGCCGTCGACAAGGCTTTGTTCTCGAAGTACCCTTGGCGGAGGGACATAGGCGGCAGCGAGAAGGTCGTACGATCGGCGAGTTCCCAGGCTCTCCGCGACATTCAGTCGACGTACTACATACCCAACAACGCGGCCCTCTTCGTCGGCGGCGACGTCGATCCGGAGCAGGTCTACCAGATGGCCAAGGCCTGGTACGGCTCGTGGAAGCCTGGAGCCGACCCATGGGCGCTTCCGCCGCCCCCGCACCCGACACCGGGAACGAGCGAGCCGGTCCTCCTCGCGTTCCCCGACGAGTCCCTGCCTGAAGGCATCGCCTATATCGAACTTCGGTACCGCGGCCCCGATGTAGTCCTCGAACCGGCGCCGACCTACGCGGCGGACGTATGGGGTTACTTGATACAATCCCCGGCAGGCAGGTTCAAAACGGCCGTCTTCGAGCTGGTACCGGCGCTATACGAAAAGGAGTATATTGGCGGCTACTATTATACGCAGCGTGACGGCGGACAGGTATCGTTCTATACGTACTGCTTCGTCGATCCCGCCTATCCTCTCGCGGCGCGCGCGGTTACGGCTTTCCAGCAAGCGATAGTCTCTTCGGAGATCCCGGCGATGATCAAGGACGCTTCGTATTTCTCCGATGACGAATTCGCCATAGTGAAGCAGAAGATGGAGGACGAGCAGATCCTGAACCTGGAAACACCGGAGAAATTCATAGCGACCCTGTCGTTCTGGTGGGCAGTGGCGTCCACAGATTACTTCTTCAACTATGTCCCCACGATGCGACAGGTGGGAAGACAGGACATCGCGGGCTTCCTTGGCAAGTACGTCCTTTCCAATATCCCGGTCATAGCGATACGGGTGAATCCCAAGGACTACGAAGCCGAAGCCGGGAACCTGGCCAGCTCTGGATTCGGGCTTGTGAACGCCGACAACGCGTTCTGGTGGAAGGGTGAAAAATGATGGAACAGACGCATGGCAAACCCAGGGCTGAACGGATGGCCGCTTACCGGTTCCGGATGATTTTTGGATTGATCGCGGGTACGACGCTGTTCGTAGTGTCGTGCGTCAGTTCGCCGCCCGAAGATATCGCGCCTGCGGTGGCCCAAGCCGCCCCTGTGACACCAGCGCCGACTTCGCCGCCCGCGCCGGGGCTTACAACGAAACCTGTACCCGAATCGATTCCTGCTCCGCGGAGCGCGTATATGGCCGCCAACCTGCCGTCGATCGAGACAAGGACCCTGGCCAACGGAATCAAGCTGATAGTCAAGAAGAATCCGGCGAACCGCGTATTCTCGATGAAGGTCGCCTTCCTCGGCGGTTCCGCTTTGACAAGCCCCCAAAAAGCGGGTATCGAGGCCATGACGCTCGCAATGCTCACAAGGGGTTCGACGCGGTACCCGTACGCCGAGTTGCAGCGCCTCCAGTACGAATTATCAAGCTCGATAGGGTACGCCGCCTCGAGTTACGACATGTCGAGCCTCGACCTCAACACGATCGACAAGTACTGGGACAGGATGCTCGAAGCGTTTGTCGATTGCGCCATCAACCCCGCGTTCGACCCGGCGCAGTTCGCCGTCGTGCAGAACGACTTCCGCGTGGGTATCCAGAAATCAATGGCCGATCCGTACAACTACGCCGTTTCCCTTTTGCACGACACGATGTTCAGCGGCCACCCGTACGCGGCCGATTTCCAGGGTACCGCCGAGTCCGTCGCCTCGATAAGCCTCGACGACATCAAGGCGTATTACTCGGATACTATGCATGCCGGGAGGATGCTGCTTGTCGCGGTTGGCAATTTCGACGCGGATCAACTTGCCGCATCACTGGAAAAGACAATAGGGAAGCTGCCGGCCAAGGCTACTACCGTCCCGCCTGTCGGCCGCCTGGAAGCCCGGAGCGGGGTACGGCTCGAACCCTTCGAGAAATCCAAGGGGATAGCCTACGTCAGGGGCGACTACCCGATCGCTGATATTCGCAGCCCCGATTTCGTGACGCTCCAGCTAGCGTATTCGATGCTCGACGAACTGCTGTTCAGCATTGTCCGGACCGAGCATGGGGCGTGCTACTCGACCTGGTCGCGCGCGTATGGCTTCAAGGCATCCTACGGCTCAATAGTCGTCTACAAGACCGACCAACCCAGCGACGTGAAGCTGTGGCTGGACGAGGCGATCGCGTTGCTTGCATCGGGGAAGACCTTGAACCTCCGCGGCGGCGAGTCGAAGTACGCCCCCATCGCGTCAACGATAGAGGCGTACAAGGCCAAATACATAAACGCGTTCTTCGGCAACCAGCAAACCAACGCCAGCACCGCCGCACAGCTGGCGTCCAGCGAGCTTTACTTCGGAGACCACACCGAGTATCTGAAATTCATCGACAAGATCGGCGCGGTCAAGGCGGAGGCCGTCGTGGCGGCCGTCAAGTCGTACATCGTCGAAGCGCCTATCACCTGGATAATCGTGGCCGACCAGGCGACCCTGTCTAAAGTGGACAAGACGAGGTACGAAAGCTTCACCGGCAAGGTGGAATAGGTCTAATAGTCATACAAGGTCGGCGAACACGGCGCCGGCGGCGCGGGCGAGGTCCGCTGGAGACAGCATCATCTGAAGCCCGCGGGCGCCCGCGCTCACGAGGATGCTGTCCCAGAGCCCGGCCGTTTCGTCCACGAAGACCGGCAGGGCCTTCTTTGTGCCGACTGGCGAGCAACCGCCCCGGACGTAGCCGGTGAGCGGTTCGAGTTCCCGCAATGGCAAGGGTTCCACTGATTTATTGCCCGAGGCCTTGGCGGCTTTCTTGAGGTCTACCTCCGCCGAGCCGGGCACGACGCACAGGAACGGTCCGGAGCTCGCGCCCCGCACGGCTATCGTCTTGAAGACCCGGTCCGGATCGACGCCCAGCTTTTCCGCGACGGCCGAGGCGGAGAGATCCCCCTCGGACCACTCGTACTCCCGCGTCTCGACTTCTATCCCCAGCGATCGTACTATCCTTAGCGCATTGGTAGTCATCAAGCAAACCCCAGTCCAGCCAGGATATCTCAGAGCGGAAATTGGCTAGCGTTTATGGCGGAACACCCGGTAATTGATGTTCGGGAAAATGTTGTTGCGCTTTTCCAGCCGGGTGAGCCATTCCGTGCCGACAGTATTCGCGCACAACATCTCGTAGATCCTGTTGAAGTTGGTGACTGCATCCTCTATCTGTCTTCGGGCGAACGAACCGGATTTACCGGCCCTGAGCAGGAATGGCCAATCCGATGCCTGGGCCAGAAGAGTCTCGCGGGCAGCCTGGTTCAGGACCCGTTCGCGCAGGCCCGTCTCGCTCGGGAAGCGTTCCGCGAGTTCCACCATGCGTTCCACTATCTTGAAAACATGGCGGTACACCCAGTCGTTGGATTTCTCAAGCCAGACTCCGCCATAGCCGCCGTCCCCCCACGAGGAATATTCCGGGGTCGATTCCTGATTCTCCGGATACGCGCGGCGATATTCCGCGAGCGTCACGAAATGGAGGTTTTCCATCGACTGGGCCTTCCGGAACAAGGCTTCGATCCATTGCGGCCCCTCGAACCACCAGTGGCCGAACAATTCGGCATCGTACGGGGCTACCATCAGTGGCGGTCTGTCCATCAAGGGTGCCGCCGCGTTTACCTGCGCCAAGCGATCCCGGAGGAAACGGTCCGCGTGCTCCTTGACCCTGGCGCTCGCCTTGGACGGGACATAGGGTGTTTTTTGATCGCCGGAGCCGGTGATCGCCCAGTATTTGAATCCGGTGAACGTCCTTATCTGGTTCTGTTCTATGTAAGGGCCGACGTATTCCAATGGCAGGTCGAAGCCGATATCGCGGTAGAAGTCACGGTAGACCGGATCGGCAGGATATCCGTTGGTTTCCGACCAGACCGCGTCGGTCGAGGCAACGTCGCGGATGAAAGTCGTAAACCCGTTTGGACACGATACAGGCGCGTACGAACCGCATCGCGGGGTAGGATCACCAAGCAACGCGCCTCGTGTCGACACCATGCTGTACTGGAGACCATAAGCGCCAAGGGTTTCTTCGACGCCGGGGTACCAGCCGAGTTGGGGCATCCAGAAACCTGAAGGCGAGCGTCCAAAGGCATCGCGGAACGATACGACTGCAGCTTCGACCTGGGCGGTCACCGCCTCGGGGTACGAGCGGTAGATCGGCAGGAATGCGTTTGTCGCGCCGCTGGTCAACAAGTCGATGCGGCCTTTTTTATAGTAGAAATCGATGGCGCCTAGAATGTTGCCTTCGTATAAAACCGTAAAGTCCTCGTAGTCCTGGCGGTACAGATCGAGGTACATCCGCGCGAGCGGGCCGAACTCCTTGTCGTTGCCGCAACGGGACATCTCCTTCTCGGCAAGCTCGATCTGGATCGAAAGCCAGGCGATGTACCGGGACCTGAGCAGGCTGTCGCCGAGCATGGCGCCGAGCGTAGGGGACAGGGCCATGCTGATCTTCCATGGAACCTTGTCGGCTTCAAGGCGCGCGAAAACACGCATCAGCGGCAGGTAGGTTTCCGAAAGGGACTCGAACAACCATCGTTCCTCGAGGAATCTTGGGTAATCTGGCTGGCGGACGAAGGGGAGATGGGCATTGAGTACGAGCGCTATGCGACCACTATCCAATCCTGTCCTCCGTCATTCATCAAAACCGCTTAGTATTCTGGATGGATGCCGTTCTTCCGGCACTTCGACGATCTCGAGGCTTGCAACCCCTGAAAGCATGGCGAGTTCCGTCGCGGAAGGTTCGAGCTCGGAGAAGGAGTCGGCGATGAGCGCCCTCGGGGTCCGTATTACATCAGAATGGGTGAGCAGGCGCGATTTTGCGCCGAAACGCGCGTACAAATCGATACGGTAGTATTGGTCTTGCTCAGGCAGGAAAAGATACCAGTGGTCATCTTCGTTGCCCACAGTGACGTCGAAAGACGCGGTCCCCTTCCCGTCGTAACCAGGTTCCTTTATCACCCTCAGGGAAAGGCAGGAAAAACCGTCAGCCTCTTTGAGGTTGTCGAACTCGTCATCGCTTATATCCCAAAAAACAAAGGCCCATTCGGGGTCTTTGACGATCACATGGATGACCGTTTCATTGTAGCGGCATTCCAGGCAAGCCGCGGCATCGATCGAAGCGTCTATCTCGTCGAGTTCGGAGCCGGAGTACTTTTTTTCTTCGATGTGTACCGCGGCATCGCCGCTTGCTCTGCGCTCCTCGTTGTCTTCCTCGAAGGCTTCGAGCAAGGCTTCGATGATGAAGACTCGGTCAAGCTCGAGAGGCAAGTCGAGCGCCATCTTGTCCGCGAGGGCATAGAGGGCATCGACCGATAATCCACTTAGACGTTCGACATTCACCGCTGCATAATCCGGGAAACAGCCGCGACGTGTCAAGCCATGAGCAATACCGTCAACAATCCAGAGTTTATCCCGCGGCACCGGTCGGCGGTTCGTCGGAAGCCGCCGAAGGCTTTCGCCTGC
>CAZKJA010000234.1:0-6230 GCA_964552925.1 uncultured Treponemataceae bacterium | reverse complement strand
TGCCGGAGACCATGGTCCAGAAGGCCCTCGCCGGCATCAAGACCGAACTCGCCGGGCGTTACGAGGAACTGATGGGCAACAAGAAGCTCGTCGAAGCCCAGCGACTCAAGACCCGTGTCGAATACGACATCGAGCTGCTCGAGGAGATGGGGTACTGCCCCGGCATCGAAAACTACTCGGGTCCTCTTTCCGGACGGGTGCGCGGGCAGCGTCCGTCCGTGCTGCTCGACTATTTCCCGGATGATTTCCTCACCTTCATCGACGAGTCGCACGTCAGCCTGCCGCAGATCGGCGCGATGTACGCGGGCGACCGATCGCGCAAGCAGAACCTCGTCGACTACGGCTTCCGGCTGCCGAGCGCCATGGACAACCGTCCCCTGAAATTCGACGAGTTCGAGGCCCTGACGAAGACAGTCGTGTACGTGTCCGCCACGCCCGGCGCGACCGAGATGCAGAAGTCCGCCCGCGTCGTCGAACAGCTCATCCGGCCGACCGGACTCGTCGACCCGGAGATAATAGTACGCCCAAGCGAAGGCCAGATGGAGGACATATACGCCGAGATAAAGAAGCGCAACGCCCTCGGCGAACGCAGCCTCATCCTTACGCTTACGAAGCGCATGGCCGAGGAACTGTCAGAGTACCTTTCGTCGCTGTCGCTCAAGGTCCGGTACATCCACAGCGAGGTAGAGACTATAGAACGCGTCGAGATCCTTACCCAGCTGCGCACCGGGGAGTACGACGTCCTCGTCGGCATCAACCTTCTGAGGGAGGGAATCGACCTGCCCGAGGTGTCGTTCATAGCGATACTCGACGCCGACAAGATCGGCTTCCTGCGCTCGGCGACAAGCCTCGTCCAGATAATCGGCCGCGCCGCCCGCAATTCCGCAGGCGTCGTCGTGATGTACGCCGACCGCATTTCAGACGCGATGCGCATCGCGATGGACGAGACGAACCGGCGCCGGGAAGTGCAGGTGGCCTGGAACGGGGCCCACGGCATAACGCCGACGACGGTAAGAAAGGCCATCCACGACATCCTGCAGCGCCACAAGGAAGAAAAGGACAAAGCGGTCTCCGCGGACCTGGAGACGATGAAGGCCGCCTACAACCTCCTCGTGCCGGAGCAGAAGAACGCATTGATACGGCGCCTGGAGCGCGAAATGCTCGAGAAGGCGAAGAACCTCGAGTTCGAGGCTGCCGCGGTGCTGCGCGACGAGATAGAGAAGCTAAGGACGGGCGCCTCATGACAGTGTGCCTGCCGATCCGTTTCAACGAACGGGACGTACTTTCGCCCGATGAACTCGAGGCGGTGAAGGCTCTGGCGGCGACGTGCAAGGCGAAGGACGGCTTCGACCCCTGCCTGAACTTCGACACCGGACTGAATGTGGTTCCAGGCATGCCGGCGTGGCGCCTCGCATGGGCCGAGAGCGCCTCCGGTCCAGGGATATGCTCATATCCACCCGAATCGGAGCGGGCAGCCACGGGTAACGGCATACTCGCGGGCGCGGCAAGTTTCTTCGCTCCGGGCAGCTCGGAGGCGGAGATCAGCGCCTGCGTGTCACCGGTGTTCAGGCACCAAGGCATTTTCGCTTCCTTGTACGCAAGCCTGGCCGCGCCATTGTCGGCCCACGGCTTCCCCTCGATAGTCCTGGTGGCGGAGGCTACCTCTCCCCTGGGGGCAGAGATAGCCGGGCACCTGGGCGCAAGCCTTTCGCGCAGCGAATACCTGATGCGGCTACCCGCGGACCGTATCGTCAAGACGGCAGGTCCCTGCGGCGTGCGGCTGCTCCCCGTCACATCGGACACTGTCGACGCGATTGTCGACATCTCCGTGCAAGCATTCGGCGAGAACCCGGATGATGCCAGAGCCTTCATCCTGAACATGCTCGCGGATCCCGGCAGGGAGATGTTCGTCGCCCGTGACGATAGCGGGCTGGTGGGGACGATAGCCCTCGCAAGGGATGGCGATGGCTACATGATCCATGGAATGGGCGTGTTGCCGGCTTTAAGGCGGCGCGGTGTGGGCGGCAGGATCCTCGATTGCGCCATCTCGGTACTCGCCGGACGGGCGGCCCGTACGGTCAGGCTCGAGGTGGATGCTGACAACGAGGCGGCCCGTTCGCTCTATGCTTCGAGGGGATTCGTCGATTCGAGCAGGATTGACTACTGGCGCCTGCCTCTATAACACAGGTTTTAGCGATTTCAGGCAAATTTCATTTTCATATTCAAAACAGTTGACAAGCCAGTGAACCGGTTTTATCCTGTCCCGGTATTCAACTAACCCTATTCTCTCAAGGAGGAAGGCGCAATGACAACTTTGATAGCGCTTATCGCAATTGTTCTGTACTTGGTTTTTTACTTCACTTTTGGTAAAAACCTGCGTACGAATCTTCTGAAGAGTGACAAGGCTCCCAAAGCCCCGTCGGAACGGCTCAGCGACGGCGTCGACTACGTCCCGACGAGCAAGTACGTGCTGTTCGGGCACCACTTCGCCTCGATCGCGGGCGCAGGCCCGATCACCGGACCCGCGATCGCGGTGGCCTGGGGCTGGCTCCCCGGCCTGATTTGGATATGGTTCGGCAACGTATTCCTCGGCGCCATCCATGATTACCTGTCCCTCGCGGCTTCCGTCAGATACGACGGCCGTTCGATGCAGTTCGTTGCCCAGGACCTGATCGGCAAGAAAGCCGGCAGGACTTTCGGCTGGTTCATCATGTTCCTCTGCATCCTCGTCGTCGCCGCCTTCGGCGACATCGTCGCGGGGCAGTTCGCCGCCGACGGGCGCGTGTTCGCCGCCTTCGTATTCTTCTGCGTCGCGGCCGTCATCGCCGGCTTCGCCATGTACCGCAGCAAGCTCGGTCTCGGATGGGGCAGCCTCATCGGCCTCGTCCTGATCGGCGTCGCCTTCTACCTGGGCAACATGGTCAACGTGAAGTGGAGCAAGGACGTCTACTTCCTGATCATCTTCGTGTACATCGTGCTCGCGTCCACGTTGCCGGTCAACCTGCTGTTGCAGCCGCGCGATTACCTTTCCTCGTTCTTCCTCTACTTCGGTCTGCTCGTCGGCGGTATAGCCGCGTTCACCAGCATGAAGGCGCTCGATTCCGTGCCGATGTTCACCAGCTTCAGCGCCAAGGTGATCGGTGGCCAGCCGTCTCCGTTCTGGCCGACGGTACCGCTCGTCATAGCCTGCGGCGCCCTGTCAGGCTTCCACTCGCTGGTAGCTTCCGGCACCAGTTCCAAGCAACTCGCCAAGGAAAACGACGCTCTGTTCGTAGGATACGGAGCCATGCTCGTTGAAGGTTTCCTGTCCACCCTCGTCGTCATTTCCATCGCCGCTTTCGGCGCAGCCGCCCTCGGTGACAAAATCTTCGCGACCCCCGCGATACCGCGCTTCGTACAGTCCTTCGCCAAGATGGTCAGCACCCAACTGCCGTTCCTGCCGATGAGCTTCATGACCTTGTTCGCGGCCGTTTGGGTTTCAACCTTCGCGCTGACAACCCTCGACACGACCAACCGGCTCGGCCGCTACATCGTCCAGGAGATGGCCCTTCCGCTTAAGGAGAAGAATCCGGGAGCCTACAAGTTCTTCAACAACAAGTGGGTAGCATCGATCATCATCGCCTTCGTGGGTATCTTCCTTGCCCGTTCCGGCGGTTACTCGGTGCTGTGGCCAGCGTTCTCCGGCGCCAACCAGCTCCTCGCCTCGATCGTCATGCTCACCGTAGCTGTCTGGGTCAAGAAGAAGCTCGATCCCAAGTACACGATGACCGTGCTGATACCGGCTATCTTCCTTTGGATAACCGTTACTTTGGCTCTTATCTGGTACTTGATCGTCATCATCCCGACGTTCTACGTAAAAATGGCAGACACCATGAAAGTCATTACTGGAACGACCGTTGGCGTGATCACCTTGTTCATGCTCATCTTGAACTTCACGATGATTTTTGGATTCTACAAGAACTTCACGGAAAAGACGGTGAAGGCCGCCTGATCCTGTTCTTGAGCGAGCGGGTACCGTACGATACCCGCTCGCCAATGAATCCGCGGAGGACCCAACGGTTCAGTCACCGCCCCGGGTTCCAGGAAGGGCTTCAGCTTGAAGCCCTTCCTTGTTTTTCCCTCCCCGTAAACGCCTAATAGGAGCGACGATGGCTACAATTATTAAAAAGATAGCCTCCTTTTTTCATATCGTTGCCCAAGTAAACAGGGACAAAGCCACAGAGATGATGGAGTTCGAGCTCAAAGAGCTTGAAAATATCTTTTCGCTGCTTATCCTGGGAGGATTCGTGGGCATGCCCTCACCCCCGGTTCCCATAGCCATTGAGTTGTTACCCTATATGGAGCGTGAGTTGACGGTCATGCTATCCCGTTCAGACATGGCTTCAGATCCGCTCGGCTCGCTTGTGAGCATGCTTCAAGTAGATTGATACTCGATCAGCAGAGGTGCCGCTCATGAAATCCAACGCTTTTTTTTTAGGCAAGGGGGGCGTGGGAAAGACGACCATGTCCGCGGCATTCGCCCTTTCATTAGCTCGATCCGGCAAGCGCGTACTTATAGCCTCGCTCGATCCAGCCCATAATCTTGGCGACGTTTTGAGCGTGAATCTGGCCGGTTCACCGAAGACGGTAGAGAAAAACCTGTGGGCGCTCGAGGTGGATCTCAATTACTGGGTCGACAAGTACCTGGAAGAGAGCCGCAGCGAGTTGGCCACCACGTATTCATATAACTTGACGCTCAATCTCAACTCTTTTTTTGATATCATGAAGTATTCTCCGGGTACGGAAGAGTATGCGGTCCTTTGGGCGATCGAACACATACGCTGCAACCTGTCCGGCGATTACGATATCGTCGTCTACGATACGCCACCGACCGCGCTCTCGTTACGGTTCCTCGCTATGCCGGCGATTTCCAATCTCTGGATCGCCGAACTCACCAAGCTTCGGGCCAGGATCCTGGAAAAACGGACAACCATCACACGCCTCAACCCTGGAGCGCCAATTTCCGCAAGTTGCGTGGACAAGGACGATGACAAGATCTACGGGAAATTAGGTTCAATCAAGAGGCGGCTTGCCACGCTTTCGATGCTCTTTGAGCAGGAAAGCTACATGGCCGTGGTGTTGAACCCTGATGTGCTGTCCGTTTCCGAGGCTATACGGATCAAGGATGAACTTGACAGGATACACGTCCCGCTCTCAGGTATCTGCCTCAACAAAAAGGGCGTGTCAACCGCGGCTTGGAAAATCGACTCTCGTTTTATCGATACTCCGCTCTTCGCGGTGGATTTCAAGCCTGAAGGGCTCCATGCCAGGGATGACTTGGCGGCTATCGATACATCATCGCTCGTAGCCGATTTCATGGCTACTGAATCTGTCAGCAAAGGAAAAGCATGAACCCTTACATGGTCTCGGCACTCGTCGTACTTGCCGTCATATCGATGGCTTCATATTTTTTGGGCACAAAAAAGAACCGCTGGGTGGTCTCCTCGATGTCAAGACAGTTAGAGAGCGTCTTGGCACCGCGTTCTACCAATTACGTAAACATAGGCGGTGTGATCGGCTATAATTTTTCATACGCCTTGCCTGCGCCATACACGAATGCCAAGGGTACTATTACCTTGAGCCCAAGACACTCGTTACTGTATTTGCCTATCTCGAAGCTGCTCGGTATCGGGGATAGGTTTTTCATCAATGTGTTCACCAAGAAGAAGATAGTGGGCGAGGCCCACATCGTTGATTCCGGATACCTCCGAAAAGCCAATATCGAAGGCCTCGATTCGATGGAACGCCGTGAAGCGGAAGCCAAAGGCAAGAAGTTTATTCTCTTATGGCGTACCGCGGACCTGTCAGATGTGCTCGAAGCGACGCTCGCCAGCGTGGATGATCCAACGATCCTCAGGCACTTCTGCGCGTACCCCAGCACTGGCACTTTCTTTATCCACCTGCGGCCAAAGGCTGGCCGGATAGAAGAAACGGTGAAGTCTCTTGCCAAGGGATTTCCGGACTATATGGAAAAGACGAAGGAGAAAAACTAGATGGAACTTGACCTTTCCGTCAGTAAAAAGTTCGACGCGATACTCGATCACGTCAAGGAGACCCAGTCGGAATTGAGTTTGGCCGAACTCGGTCTAGTAAAGAAACTGTCATATTTTGAAAAAGATAAAACAATCATCGTGTACATGAATTTTGCGGCGCCTGATCAATCAACCTGCCCCGCTTGTTTCATAGCAAGC
>CAZKJA010000233.1:0-6317 GCA_964552925.1 uncultured Treponemataceae bacterium | reverse complement strand
ACCCCAGGCCATAAAACAGCGGTACAAGCACCGGCACGAGCAACGATAATATGGCTCCGGAAGTAAAGCTGACCGGAACCGAATCGGGTCCCAGGCACTGTTCCACGATTGGCAGCGTGACGTCCATCGCGGTGGCGCCCGCGACTCCTATCGCCGCATAAGGCCGTTTGGTCGCCGAGAGCAGCGGGATAAGTATGAACGCCATCGATTCGCGCGCCATGTTCGCCAGGAATGACGCCGAGCCGAGCGCGGGGTCGCCCAAATCCGATATGAGGACGCCCGACAGCGTGTACCACCCGAAGCCGGCGGAGAGCGCCAGGCCCTTGCCCGCCGACAGCCTGAATACAGCCGCGACGAGCAGGCCGCCCGCCAGCGTGCCGACGAGCGTCGCAGCCGGCACGAGCACTGTCTCCACCCTGACGAACGCCGCTTTCAGCGACAGATTCGACTGCGCGAACTGGAGTCCTATCATGAAGAGGAGCGCGTCGAGCACCCAGCTTGTCACCTTGCTGTAGTCGAAAGCGGCCTCGCGCGAAAGGAGGCCCGCCGCGAAACCGATGACGACTACGCCAAGCAGGATAAAGGGACCCCTGAAGTGGGACCAGCCCAGGCCGGCGCGCGCCCCGGACTCCGCGACAATTCGAGCCTTCCCATCGCGGCCGTCATCTCCCGCCCCGTTCCTCTTCCCGGCACGGCGCGCCTTGAGCGCATCGAGCGCGGCGTAGGCCAGCCAAATCGCAAGGATTGTACCGCTCAGCGAGGCGACCGCAGTTCCGATACCCAAAAGGCCTATCTCGCCGAGCCGGCTGTGAAGTTCGCGCACGTTGCCCAGTCTGAAACCCATGACGAAGAGCAAGGCCCACAGCACGACCTTGATGACGATATCGGTCACCCTGGGTGGAGGCGACAGCCTGAGCTTGCAGACGACGGCCCCGGCGACCATGAATCCGAGGAGCATGAGTATCTGGATGAAGGAGTCCACGTCAGGACACCGTAACTACGCGGACATCGACAGCCCCGCAATTGTCCCGGAGCATCGCGGCGAAGCGCTCGCCAAGCGCCGACAGCGTACCAGGCGAATAACACCCTGGCGGCGCGTAGATGAAGCCGGCGAGCCGCCGCGTCGTGTCCTTGAGTTTTCCGCGCATCGAATCCTTGACCGGATTGCCCAGGGGCGTGCCGTCCGCCGCGCAGACGCACAGAAGCCCTGACAGGTCCATCTCCTGCCCCGACGCGTTGAAGACGTACGCCTCCCCGGCGCCGCATATCCTTATGATGGCGCTGCCGCCAAGCTCGTCCGCGTCGAGGAGGCTTATGGGCAGGCCTGTTTCAAGAGACAGCAGGTTGTTGCAATCGACAGGCCCGTTGATGGACGGGAAGCGTCCCTCGCGCGCAACCTGGGCCAGGTACTCGCTCGCGGGTTTTTGCCGGCCCGCGGGCTTGAACCCGCCAACCCGCAACATACCCCTGACCGCGTCTTTGATTGCGGCGGGAGGAAAGTCCTCCGAGGCCCGTTGCGCAACCAACGCCGACATTTCGTCTGCGAGCGCCGCGGGCGACGCCGATATCGCTCCGACTTCCGCGGTGACCATGCAGACAAGCGCCCCGGCGAGCCTGCGGTCGTCATCCTTGCCAATCTTCATCGTTTCCAGCATGATTGCTCGACGGTATCATGGAGTCCAGGTTGCAACAAGCCGGGATAATAGTGATTTTCCATATACATCACGCGTCCATCATGCGATATACTCAAGTAGCACTGTTTAGGAGGCCCCCATGGTCAAGCGTTCAACGATGGTTTTTTGCTTTTTATTCACGGTCTTTGCAATCGCTGGCGCCCAAGAACGTATAGCCGTGCTGGACACTGTACTGCCCAAGGGCATCGACACCGGGGTAATAATCCCCGTGACCGAGAAGATAATGGAAGAGTACGTTCGCTCCAAGCTCTTCATCGTGCTTGACCGCTCGTTCATAGCCAAGACGCTTTCCGAGCAGGAGTTCAGCACCTCGGACCTCAGCTCCGGCGACAGCGAGAAGCTGGCAGTCATAGGCGGCTTCCTGAAGGCGAACTACATAGTCGTCTCGACCGTCCAGAAACTCGACACCAGATTCTTCCTGTCGGCGAAGATGATAGAGGTGAAGTCGGGCGTCATAATGGCCCAGACCTCCGTCGACAGGGACGGCTCGCTGTCGGTACTCATAGACATGGCCGGCGAACTCGGACGCAAGCTCGTCGCCGCATCGATGGGACAGGAAGCGCCAAGGACGGGCGGAAAGACGGCCCCGCAATCGGCCCAGTCCACTCCCCCCGCGCAATCGACGCCTCCGGCCACGCAAGCCGCCAGGAAACCGCCACGAGAACCGCGGCCTGCTTCCACAAGGTTCACGACTATAAGCGCGGATATCGGGATTGGACGGACCAACGCCAACGAGGTCGACACCGAATACAACTACTTCACCTTTTTGAATGGAGATTACGATCCCATATCCGGGCTCTATTACGGGGTTTCCGCGATTGTCCCTTACGGGTTGTTCTACGTCTCCGCCAACATGGGCATGACCACCGCCGAGCTCGACGGGACCCTGGCGTACGTGAACAGCAACGCCCTCGAACTAGGCTTGGGAGTCGGTTTGAATAAACCCTTCGGCCCGGTATTGGCATACGCAGGGGTTCGAGCCAGCTACATGGTGTTCAACCTGTATGTCGAAAACTATACTCTAGGTAATAGCGAGGTAACATGGGCGGG
This sequence comes from uncultured Treponemataceae bacterium, assembly GCA_964552925.1. GTDB lineage: Bacteria > Spirochaetota > Spirochaetia > Treponematales > UBA12059 > SZUA-370. The sequence goes on along the minus strand of CAZKJA010000233.1, from coordinate 3,573 downwards.
AGTCGGCTTCGGACTCGAGGCCGGCGGGGATATACGGATTGGAAGGTATTCGGTCGGCTTGCGATACATGATGGACATGGGAACGTTGACGGATATCGACGAGAACTATTACGATATGGACGCGATCATCAGCTCGCTCTCCCTGCGGATCGGTTACACATTCTGAGTTCTTGCCCACGAACGAAAGGCGGGCGATCGCGCCCGCCTTTTTTTATCCCAAGGCCGTCATTCGAATCGGATCTGCCTCGGCCCGGCCGTTGAACTGATTGAACCGCTCGGCCCGGGGACATAACTGGAAGTCCACGATCCACCAGCTAGTACCGAGAGCGTTCGCGGTGAACCGTTATAGAATAATTCATCATATTTATACGTATATGCCGTCGGACTACCAGAAGCATAAAAATTGTAGCGTATATCCCAATTCCCCTGGGCCATTCCATAGCATTTATACGTCGAGCCAATAGGAAGCATATACGACGACCCGAATAGATCAGTACCCCACGTCATCGTTGAATCTGGCACTACGTACAAGCTATAGACTGAATAATATGCATTATTATACACATACAAAGTAGAGCTCGCAGTGATATTGAACGTGATGCTGTCCGTGGCTGTCTCGGACCCGTCCGATACCCGTATCGACAGCACCTTCGTCGTATCGCTGGCGGCACTCGGCGCAGTATAATAGATTTGATCTGTACTGACGCTCTGGGATACGCCATCAAGGTACCAGGTGAAGGTCAACGGGTCGCCGTCAGGATCGCTCATCGTCGCCGTCAGGTATACAGTCTCGTCGGAATAGACGTTGGCATCGCCCAAAGTAAACGCAAGGCTTACCGTTGGCGGCTTGTTGAACAACGAGCCCAGTATCTCGCACGACCCCATCGTCAAAACAAAGCTGACAACCATCATCCCAAGTACCAAGATCATTGATTTGCGCATACCGTTCTCCATTTCAGCGCTTCCTGCGCGCCGACGTTCCCAGTTTTTTTCCAGCCGGGCTATACGGCCCCGCTCAATCGATAACTATGGTCGCGTACATGCCGTCTGGCACCGTCAGAGTCCAGGACGGGTTGTCCGACGGTGTCCCGAGATGCATGAAGGCGTTGGAGTACGCGCCGCCGACGTACTGCGATCCGATGGTCTCGGAAGTGAAGACGTAGGGCTCGTCAACGTAATAATCAACTGTGTCATCGCCATTTGCGTCTATACCGAGCGCGTAATTGTACATGTTTATCGACCCAAGCCTGTACGCCGTCGTACCGACGGTCGATGACTCAAAGCCCCCGGTGTTGTAGCGGTAGTACTCGGGCGCGTCGGTCCGCGCGGACAGGAGGACGGCAGCGCCCCATCGCCGCAGCAGGCTCTCCATCGTTTCGTCGCGGCCGGAAAACGAAGCGGCGGCGGCGGTCACCGCGCCAACCCCGGCATCGGGGGTCTGAACGACCTGCCGTATGAAATCAGCGCCGCCGTAGTTGCGCGTCAGGTAGGCGCCGAAAGAATACGCCCAGGAATAATAGAAGAGAAGCATGTCATTCGAGGCCGAGTCCCAGCCGACCGGCGACAGCTCCGGATAGTACAGGTACATCGGCAACCTGCCGTCCTGGTTCGCCGGGCTGCCGGCGGTGCCGTCGCTTGGCGTTATTCCCCGGGGCCCCGGCACACCCATCTTGTCGGCGAGGAGATCCTCGACCTGCATCGAGCACAACTCGTCTATCCACGTGGGTTCGCTGAAGTAATCGCCGCCCCGGAGTACGCCCTTCTGGTAGAAGTGGATCATGTGCTGGAACTCGTGGGCCAGCGTCGAGAGGACTGTCGAGGGCCAGTAGTCGGACGTTTCCCATGTACCGTTGTCGGCCGTGCCGAGCATCACGGAATCGATAGTGAACATCACGCGCTCATTGGAGTACTGGAACGCGGGAATAGTATCGCCGGGATAGAAATAACCGACCACGCCGCCATTGGAGGTGAAAGCACTTCCATCATTATCGATATCCGCCAGGAAGATTGTCACGTTGTCACTCTGACTTATCAATGCGTAGGTAGAGACACCATAGGTGATACTCCCGCTGTGTACACCCCATTCGTCACCGAGCATATTCGTTACCCACGCATAGATCGAATTGCCTCGGGAACCTGCCACACCAAAGAACGCATCGGCTAAAGCCAAGATCTTATTCGGCGACACCTTCCCGTCCACACCATCCACGGGCGACCATTGTGTGTCCTGGACCCAGATACTAAGGCTCCGGACGCGTCCGCCGAAATCGACATTGGTTTCAACCAGCCTGCACGTCGAAGTAACCCCTGTCGCATCACCCCAGAGGATGAAAGAGCCTGCGTTTCCGACAATATCACCGGATGGGTTCCCACCCGATATCGCCAGGCTTCGTGCGACAAACGGAGGAGCCGAAGCCAAAGCCTCCCGCATTCCGCGGCGTCGCACTTCCGACGCCTTTTCCGCCAGGCCTTGGTTCCTGTCGTCAGGCGGCGTGAGCGCGGGGGCGACTTCGCGGGCGACGCTGGTCGCTGTGGCTCCAGGAGCGCCGAGGTTGTCGTTCACTCCGGTCGTGAAAACGACGTAGGCGGAACGGCCGGTATCGGCAGCGGAAAGGCTCAGCTCGACCTCGCCGTTCACCGGTTCGACGAAGCGGACGAGCGCCGTGTCGGAGGCTTCGGGAGCGGCGAGGCCGGCGAAGATATCGCACGATTGGAGCGACAAGAACAGCAAGCCCGGTATGAGGAACCTGACCGACGTCGGGAGGTGCCCGGGTTTCGTGACGCGCGTCATCGGGCTGTCCTTTCGATATGCAAGGCGAGTACAACATTCAAAGCCGTCTGCCAGGTCTGTACTCCGTCGACAAGGCCGAGCGGCCATAGCCCCACGGCCATGCCGACATTCGGTCGCAATTCCAGCTTGCCCAGGTTGAAATGTTTATCCAGCGTAAACCCGCCTTCGACGTAGGCTCCGGGGATGAGGGCCTTGCCCGCGTCCGCCCCGTATCCGACGACTATGCCGGCGCCGCCCTGGGTCGTGGCCTGGTCGATGCCGCTGATTGGCGCGTCGAGGACCGCGCCGAAGCCGGCGTACCACGGATCCGGTTCCCAGCGCAACCCGAGGCGTACGCCGGCGGTCCACAAGGCGAGCCAGGACAAAGCGGCCGCGTCGCCCGCCCAGAACGCGTACCCAAGCCGCCGCAATTCCAACCCGGCGCATACGCGCATATCGCCGAAGACAGGCATATCCACGCCAAATCCCAGCACGGTGCCGAGCACGGGAGCGTACGCCGCCTCGGCGCCTACCGAGGAGCCGAACTCGGACAACAAACTCCCGAGGTCCCCGCCAAAAGCCATCGCTATCCCCGCGCCCGCGGATATGGAATAGCCAAGATCGAGCGAGTGGACGTTCCAAACCGCGAGTGCGCACAATACCACAAGGAAAAACTTTTTCATTTGAACTCCATAGGCACCATGGTAGATAATATTAGCACAGTTGCATGCAGGATACTTGTAATCAATGATAAGTACTTCGAACCATGTGGCCAATCCCCAAGCGCCGGTGCCTGCAGCAAT
>CAZKJA010000232.1:2431-6319 GCA_964552925.1 uncultured Treponemataceae bacterium | reverse complement strand
ACAGTGCTTCCAGGCGCACAATCTCGGATTTCCGGCCATGTTTAATCAAAGCCCCGAAGGCTGCACCCCGGTACTGTGCCGGTTTTTTTGTATCCGCGATAAACTCCGCCAGGTAGGATTCCGCCCTACGACCACCAATTTCCGCAAGAGCTTCAATGGATGCCTCGCGCACAGCTTTTTCGGGGTCGTCCGACACCTTGAATTCAAGATATGGTATCGCATCTCCATCAAGGCTTTTGGCAACAGCTTTTGCTGCGGCGATGCGTACCAGAACATGGGGATCGCGCAGCGCCTCACGTACCGCGATGTTGGCTTTGTCTTCGGTGAAGCCGCCGAGCGCGGCGATCGCGTACGCGCGGACATTGGGAATGGGAGCGGTGGAAGCCCCTATGAGGACCGGGATTGCATGTGGATCGCCAAGCGATCCGAGGGCGGAACAAGCGTACATACGGAGCGTCATTGACGCGTCGGAAGATGAAGCTATGTTCGCCAGCAAATCGTAAGATGATTTAGCCTTCATCGTCCCCAGGGCCAGGACCACCTGCTCCTTGACAGCATCGTCAGTCCCGTCGGCCTCATACAAATCCTTGAGGGTCTTGACATCATCGTCCGCTCCGACGGCTCCTATCATCTTGATCGCGGCACTCAGGTAGCGTTTCTCACCATCCTTGACTATTGCGAGCGAATAAGGGAGGGCTCCATTGGATTTGATAAGCAGCAGATATGAAAATGCCGAGCCAACGAGCGAATCAGCCACCTCGTCACGATCCTTGATCAATTCTATCGCGCGCTCCGTAGCCGAATCGAGGAGCAGGATACCCATGTAATCGAGAATCGATGCCTTGAGCTTCGGACTTGTTGATGCATCAAATACCTTTAGTATCTGTTCCTTGAAATCGTCGTTCTTTTCCCGGCCGAGCGTCGACAGCAACTCGATTACCTGGGATTCTATGCCGTACCGCAGGATGTCCAGACGTCTGGCGGCCGCCGTTGCGACGGCCTCGTCCGCAAACACGTGAGGGGCGAGGAATGAGTGCATGAATGCCACGAAGGCGAATATTGCCATGAGCCGGCAATTGTGGCGAACCATAGTGCGTTCAGACCTTCGCCCTGGAACCGTACATGGCGAGAAAATCCCGCTTGAAATCAATGAAGGTACCCTCTTCTATACTATAACGGATACGCTTCACGAATTCTTGGAGAAATGCAAGGTTGTGATAACTCGCGAGCATTGAATACAGGATCTCGTCGTTCTTGTACAAATGATGCAGGTATGCCCGCGAATACTCGCTGCAAACCTTGCAAGTGCATTGCGGATCTGGCGGTTCGAAATCCTTGGTATAACGGGCCTGCTTTATCGATATGGGGCCTCTCGCGGTGAACAGGAGCCCATTGCGGGCGGTCCTTGTCGGGAAAACGCAGTCGAACATGTCGATGCCATTGTGAACCGCCTCCAGTATGTATTCCGGGGTTCCTATTCCCATTACGTACCTGGGCTTTTCGCTTGGCAATAACGCGGCTGCATGCGCGAGGAATTCGGCGAACACCTCGAAAGGTTCACCGACGGAAAGCCCTCCTATGGCGATGCCGGGCGTATCGAGAGCCAGAATTTCCTCAGCGCTTCTTTCCCTTAGATTCTTGTAGAAATTGCCTTGCATGATGCCGAACAGGTTACCCTGGAAATCTCCCCTCGTGACTTTCCACCTTGCCACGGACCGCGCTGCCCAGTCGCTCGTTTGCTTGAGGGCCTTGAGGGAATCCGCTTCGCTTGCCCCCCAAGGGGTACATATATCGAGTTGCATAAAAATATCGCTTCTGAAGGCAGTTTGGATATCGACCGCCAGCTCCGGTGTCAGGAAGTGGCGGGAACCGTCTATATGCGATTGGAACTTCACGCCTTCATCGCTGATCTTGCGCAATTTCGACAGGGAAAACACCTGGAATCCGCCTGAGTCTGTAAGAAAATTCCCCTTCCAGCCGGTGAAGCCGTGCAAGCCTCCGGCTTCCTTTATCAATTCATGTCCTGGCCGCAGGTATAAATGGTAGGTGTTCGCGAGGATAATCCCGAAACCGATCTCATCGAGCGAGTCCTTCGATACCGCCTTGACCGTAGCGTTCGTTCCAACCGGCATGAATACCGGAGTCTTGACCCTGCCATGGGGCAAATCCATCACCCCCGTCCTGGCAGGACAAGCAGGATCAATTTTCAACACGGAAAATATTTTCTTGGCGGGCATCAATGTCTCCTCTGCGTTCTTCCTGTCGGGTTTTTACGCGGATCGCGCCTTGAACAAGACCGCGACAATGAACATGAAAACCGCCAGTGGGGCGAACGCCCCGGCGAGCGCGGAAATGGATTCGTTTTTAGCCAGAAGCATAGTAATCATCTGAAGCACGTAATACAGCGTCGCGGCTACAAGGCTCACCAGCAGGCTCATCAGCAAAATATTCTTCTTGAATTTTCCAACGATGGCCGCGGAAAGCAAGGTGACGACAAGCGGAGTGAGGGAAAATGCATATCTCCTAAAATATTCCGCGCTCTGGGCTGCCCTGGGTAGTCCGGCCCTTTCCAGAAATCGAAGATGGGAAGCGGCGTCGACGATGCTCATCTCATCTATCGGCTTTCCTCCTCCCATGAACGATTCGGGAGGTTCTGCGAATGCGTCATCTTCCCACGTGCCGTAGGATGCCTCCGAAACAGAACCTTTGTCCCAAAAGAACCTTCGGACCCCGGTAAAACGCCATTTTCCGCCTGTCCAGATCGCGGATTGGGCATTCAAGCGTGATACAAAAGCACCCTCATCGGAGCGCTCGACGAGGATTATTCCGTTCATGCTGGAATTCTTCCTGTCAAAATACCTGATATTCCATATGATGTTCTTTCCCGCGCCGAGAATGGTCACATCGGCCACACCGCCAGGTTCGCCGGTCTTGAGCATGGAACGTGTAAGGTTTTTTTTGGCGGCGACCGCAGGAATGACAACCCTGTCCTCGAAAAAGAAAAATCCCGCGGAAAGGACAATCGACATTGCAATCATTGGGCCGACAAAGGACAACAACGACACGCCCGATCCCATTATTACAATCAACTCATTGTTTGCATACATCGAACCCAGGGCGAACGAGACCGCAAAGAGCGTCGCTATCGGCAACGACCAACTTACGCACTTCGGTACATACAACATCATCGAACGTACGATGCTTTGAAAGGAAGCATCGTTCTGCGAATATTGAACGATGTTGAGAAACAAGTCGGCCATCTCGAGCAGCAACACAAAAAACAATACAGCTGCCAAAAAAGCAGGGAAGAAAGCCTTGAGGATGTAACGTGCGAGCGTCATTGACCTCCGCCGGGCCGCCAAGGTGTTCATGGACCTTGCCTCATGCCGAGCGCCCATGGAACAACAAAGGCAATGCGGTTCCCAAAACCACGAGGTTTGGCGCCCACATTGCCAGGAAAGGATCGAAACCCATGCGCAAACCCAAGGTTTGCCCGCCAATAAGCATCCCCCAATACGCTACCGCGACCATCAAGCCGATGCCGAAGCCCAAAGCGCGCCCGCTTCGCCTCGCGCGTTCCCCAAGTGGAAACGCAAGGAAGACGAAGAACAATGCGCCGGCAGGAATGGAAAATTTCTTGTAATATTCAAGCCGGTAGATTTCCAGCGCTCTGTCCTTGAGGGGTCTGGCTGCCAGATTCGAGTGAACCTTGACCAGGCTCAACAATCCGGCAACGGAATTATCGACCCCCCGGCCTTCGCGCGCCTTTGTGAAATACTCCGAGAGGAGTATCGACCGCTTTTCCTCGAGTTCGTACTGCCTTGATTCCATGCGAACATTGAAGGAAGCCTCTTTTTTTCGTATTGCAGCCGCGACGTCGACGCTGCT
>CAZKJA010000232.1:0-2421 GCA_964552925.1 uncultured Treponemataceae bacterium | reverse complement strand
ATTTCCCTCGGGCTCACGCCGGCACCGAGCTCCGCAAAGCTGGAAAGCGATATGTTGTATTCCATTCGGTCAGCCGTGGAGTATTCGAATCGTTCCGGTGTGCCGGGATCATTTTCCTGGACAAAAACATTTTTCAAAATCAGCGATATCAGCCCGGATGAATCGCCCGAGTCCACAAGCTCCGCGTGCCCGGCATTGATTACCCGCGAAGCACCATCTTTCGGTGAATCGAGTATCACGACATCATCGATGGCGCCACCCTTCATCGCTCCCGTGACTATCGTCGTATCGCGGTACCTTTTTATAGAATAAGGTTTCAATTCGAGCGCAGGAGCCGTCGTTATCAATTTCCTGTACAACTTCCCATAGTTGATGGTTCCCAAGGGCAGTAGATAATCGTTTGTAAAAAACGATATGAAAGAGAAGACCAAGCCAAGCACAAGCAAAGGCGCCATGACCGCGGATCGCGGTACTCCCGAGGAGCCCATGACAAGCAACTCGTTGTCGCTGGATAGCCGGCCTACCGCCATGAGCGCGCCGACGAGCGACCCAAAAGGAAAAGACATCGCGATTATCGCGGGAGTCGCGTAGACGACAAGCTTGACTACATCGAGTATCGGCGCCTTGCGCTCCAGGATATCCTCAGCCATCAGCAACAACTGGTTAATGAAAAAAATGACGAAGAAAAAAAGAAACGATACTACGAACGACAAAAGAAATTCCTTGGCAATATACCCCCACAATGTTGTATACGCCCGGCGTTTCATCATTCACCTTCCAGTAGACCCAAAACCGCCCGCACCGCGATTCGTATCTTCAAGGACATCTGCCTGTAAAAATCTTGCTTGCGAAACCGGGACGACGATGAGTTGCGCGATACGGTCTCCATCTGAAATGACAAACGTCTCATCGCCCAGATTGGCGAGGATCACTTTCACTTCTCCCCTGTAATCGGAATCTATGGTCCCCGGCGAATTGAGGCAGACTACCCCGTGTTCCAAGGCCAAGCCCGATCTTGAACGAATCTGGCCTTCAAATCCTATTGGCAATTGCAGGCGAATGCCTGTAGGCACGAGCGTCCGCTTGCCGGGTTCGAGGCGGATCGCGCATTCTCGCGTGTCTTTGAGGCGGGCACGCAAGTCCGCTCCCGCGGATCCGCCGGTTTTGTATTCCGGCAACGAAGCGCCTGGCTCGAGAGTCAGCGTTACCAAGGGCTTATCCATGGGTGCGCTCCCCGAGGCCATCGGCCCCGTCTGGTTCGGAAAGAACCGCGCCAAAACTCGATGCGCCTGCCCGGAGAACCCTTCGGCCAAGCTTTCCGTACAGGAGAACGCTCTCCTTGGCGGGATCGAGTGAATTCTTTATGATTCCGTTGACGGTATCCGCGTTGATGGATCCGCCGGGATCGAATCGCGACATCGTCGCGCCGACAGTTTCCGTGGCTGACTCGAACATGAACTGCCTGGCCATACGCTTCATCCTGTATTCCGGATCATCGGAGGCTAGTTCCAGGAGTCCCCTGATTCTTGAGACAGCCTCATCCACTTCCAGTTCAGACAGACCGTCCTCATGCAAAGCATTTGCCTCCTTAAGGTAGGCTGACGCAAACCGGGGCAGTTGGGCAGGCGAGGTGGCACTCGAGACACCCCACAGATTAGCCATCCTCGACAGGCTGAAAGAAGATGAGACATTGTAGCACAGTCCCTGTTCCTCGCGAAGTCGCATGAACAGCCGCGAGCTCATGCTCTCGCCATATGCCGAACTCGCCGCCGCCAGTCTCCAGAATGCATCCTCGCCCGGAGATCCTTCAATCGACAGGCCTGTGAAAACAAACACCTGGCTGCCGGGGGCCTCTACCATCCGCCGCTCCCGGATGAAACGGACGGGCCCGGGGCTCGAGGCAATGATGCGCCGGCCGGATGCATCGGGCAAGGCCGCCGATATCCTTGCGGCCAAACGCTCCGGATCCACCGCACCGGCAACGCTGATGGCGAGCGGCCCGTGTACGAAATGCTCTTCATGAAAAGCGGCCAGGCTCTCGAAGCTCGCCTTCTGGATGTCAGCGACCCTGCCGGCTATGCGACGCGCCGCCGGATGCCCACGATACACCATCGCGACAAATTCATCCTGGGAAGCCTCTTCCAGATCATCATCGGCGGCCATGATCTCGTTGCGGATGACATCCTTCTCGCGTTCGAACTCATCTTTAGAGAACCTCGGCCTGTACGCCATGTCGAGGAGTATATCCATCGCCAAGTTCGCGTGTTCCGAAGGTATGAGGCAATGGAGGCAAACGGTTTCACGCTCGGTAAATGCGTTGAGGTACCCGCCGACCCTATCCATGGCCCTGGATAGTTCCTGGGCAGTCCGCTCGCCGGCCCCCTTGAACACCATATGTTCAACGAAGTGCGAAAGGCCACG
>CAZKJA010000231.1:3125-6330 GCA_964552925.1 uncultured Treponemataceae bacterium | reverse complement strand
TCCCGGAAGCGCCAGCGAAAAATATGTCCTTGTCGATTTTATAATAAAATAGTGCGATATTGACTCCGCCGATAATAGACAGGATATCGCCCAGCATTGTCTGTATCATTGTATCGAGCCCCTGTGCGGCGCCGATCTTGCCCATCACATCGACGATCAGCTGAAGCTGTGATTTTTCACGGGAAAGCTTTTCCACCCGGGCATTCAACTTATCGATTTCCTCGTTGCTGTCGCTAGCCATTCCTGTTCCTCCGGATTCGCTCTTTCGTTTTTTTCTCGATCGCCGATGACAGAATCTTCTCAAGATGTCCCAATGTAACTTCCATCCAGCGGAGCGGGAGTCCTACCAATTTCCCCGCTTCCTCGGCCACGGCTTCGAAATTAGCGGAACAGGGAGTTTTCAGCCCGAGCAGGTAGTTCCTGTCTCCGTTGATGATTTCCCTCATTACTTGTCGGTTGGGGCCGAAAGTATCGGTTATGATCGGTTCCCAACAATTTGCCCATTCCTCCAGAAGGAAAAAAGCGCCGGCTTTTAATTCGGCTGTATAGCGAGTCGGCCCAAGCAACATCTCCACGCAGTTCTGCCCCCTCATGCGGAAGGTTTTCGCGGAATCCAACATCGCTTCCATGCGTGGATGACAGGCACCGTAAAAAACAATAAGATTGCGCTCCGAATATTGTTCGAGCGTGGCCGTCAAGGCGCATGAAAGCTTTTCGAAGTCGATATGGAGCATTGAATCAAGGAACACCGTATCGACTGGCCAACCGTTCCGCGATATAAGGGAATTTATTTCTTTCTTCAAGATTCCGCAACCGACAAGCAGTATGGGGAACGACGGCTCTTTCATGGCTTTTCGAGCTTTCCGAATTCGTAAGCCGCTTCCAGCATCGTCTTGATATTCTCTTCGGGGATATCATACGGCATTACAAGGGTGCCGAAAAGGAATCGCCCACCGGGTTTCCCGGCGTCGATGATGCGTTTCACCTCTGCCCTGATATCATCTTTCGACCAATCGATGAGCCGAATGTCATTTATCACGCCGCAGGTCAATCCGCGCCCGGCAACCAGCCGTTTGCCTTCTCCGACATCGTCCATCGGGCTTAGATAGAACACCTTGATTCCCAATTTTTCCACGACAGTTTCGATGACGTCGTTGAACCGCGAGCTGCCGCAATAATAGGCTATCCCGGCAATCCCCCCCGGCGCGAGATCCCTTTCCATCCAGGGAACTGACAATCCGTCGAAGAGCTTGCGCGGGATCAAATCCGTGGACCCGAAAGGATTGGAATAGATTAGTACATCAGCTCCAGCAGCGCGGTAAGCGGCGGCCTGTTTTCGAAAAAACTCTGAGCATTTAAAAAGAAGCTCGTCGCGCTTTTCCTCAGGCCCCATCAAAAGCAGTTGCATCCATTTTTCGATACCCATGAGGATTGACGGCAGGGTCATCGACGCTGTCAGATAAGCGCATATCGGATACTTGCCGCCCGCCTCAGCCCTCAGGATGCGCAGGCATTTCAGTTCTTCGGCGAACGCGGGATGCGAGGCGATATCATCGGGCACCTGCAATTTTTCTATATCGTCGTATGTCTTGATTACCATTTCCCCGACATTCGGCGGTCCATCACTGGCAAAAACCATTTTCCGGCATCCAAGCAACTCTGCTTCCTTGCCGACATAGAATAGGCTCCAGAGATTATCGTAACCGTATCGTTTCCGCATGCGAAGCTGCGCTTCAGCCACGTATTCGCCGTTCGAGTAGTACTCTTCGAGCGAAAGTCCCAATTCCTTCGCGCCCTGGTCCAGGAGGTTGCAGAATACCGGTATCCGATCAGCGGAAGAGCCATTGATGGCCGCGACGAGCCGTTCCATCCCCGTCATCATTTGATCACCTCCCGAATAAGGTCGGTAATCACCCTTCCTGCTGTAATCCCGTTTTCCGCCCAGGCATCGGCCTCGACGATCCTGTACAATTCGGGATCGAATCGATAGGGAGCGCCTCCGACAGCTATTTTCAAGCGATCCTCCAATCCGCGCTCCCTCAGTATTTGACGAACCCTTCGGCAGCCGTTCGCCCCGCGAGCCGTGTGCATCATCATGGCTGAAATACATATGACTTGCGCGTTTCGGGCTATCGCCTCCTCGACGAAACGCCCCGGTTCCACGTTCAGGCCGAGGTCCACGACTTCGACCATCATCGCCTTCAGGCAGCCGGAAACGATCCTCTTCCCCAAGCCGTGGAAATCGCCAGAGGCGGTTCCGATAACCACCTTCCCGACTGTTTCGGGGGTTTTCGCGAATAGTGGCATCATTTCATCCACAACTTCCGATGCGATCTGCGCGGCCATAAAATGCTGAGCCAGACTGACGCCTTGTTTTTCGCTTATCGATTTCATCATCAGTTCGATCGCCGGTACGACGATTTTAAATACGATATCCTCGGGTGAGAGCCCATCGGCGAGCGCGGAATGGACTACGTTCAGCGCCTCGGCCCGATCCGTATCCAAGATGGCTTCGTTGTATGCCCGTATCGTTTCGCGCATGCTGCCGTCCCCCCCGCCTCAGGAGCCGTTCGTAGGTTCCTCGCGCCCTGTTACCGCTCCCCCAAATTCCAGCAGTTTTTTTTTCAATTCGATCATCTGCAGTTCCCTGCCTACGAACAGGCGGTTCATCATCCTCAAATCGGCGTTCTTTCGTTCCAATTCGGCCGTTCGATCCCGAACGCGCCGTTCGAGCTCCTCATTGAGTCTTTGCAGCTCTTGTTCCGCCATCGTACGTTCGTCCTCCAGTTCCATCGTATCGAGGGCATAGGAAATATCCGAACCGATTCCCTCGAGCAGCCGCCGTTCTTCCTCGTCGAAAAAGTCCGATTCAGCCGTGAAGAGACATAGAATCCCGGTGGCGATTCCCTTTGACTTGATTGGGATCGCGGCGAAGGAACGAAATCCTTCACCGGCATCTTTGGCGATAATTGTTTTCCCCGTACGGATTTCCGTTATTTTTTCAGCGGAAAGTTCGGTGCCGATCGTCGGTCCCGCCCGGGAAACGATTTTGACCTTCTCGCCAACCGGGCCAAAAATTCCAATCCAGGCTATGTGGAATTCCCCGAAATCCAAAGCTATTTCGCAAATCTTGTCGAACAGGGAGTCACGGCGATGTTCGCGGACGATCGCCTCATTTACGTGGCTTAGCGTCGCATAGAGGCGG
>CAZKJA010000231.1:0-3115 GCA_964552925.1 uncultured Treponemataceae bacterium | reverse complement strand
GCAAGGTAAAGCACTCGCTCTTCCGCTCTTCTCCGATCGGTAATATCCTGGGCGAAAATCGAGACGCCGATGATTTCTCCCGATTCCGCTCTAATGGGCCCGTGCGATACCTGAAAATACCTTCGTGAAAGTCGGTCTTCTCCCGATGGAGCCTCCTCGAGCAGACGTTCTCCCAGCAGCGCCCGATCGATGTTGCGCCGCGCGGTTTCCTGATCTTCCGGAACTGTTATATATTCAAAAAGACTGTGTCCGATTTCGATATGCGCGCCATAAATTGCAAGCATTATAGCCGCGGGGTCTTTATTGAAACTGGAATATCTGTATTGCCTGTCAACGGAGAAAATAAGCGCATTCGGACCGTCGATGATTCCGCGCAACGTGGAGTATTGGACTTTCAGCGCGGCTTCAGCCTCATCGCGCTTGGCCCTCGTTCGCAATGCGGAGATTCCGAATGAAATATCCCCTGCCAACTCCATAAGAATCGCAATTTCATCGGCGCTGAAAGCGTCGATCTCCGAGGAACAAATGCACATAACCCCGAAGGTTGAATTATCGCTGGTCAGCGGCAAGGCTATCGACGATCGATACCGGTCATGAGCGGCCGATTCGGGCATCGGTGAAAAAGATGCGTCGGCATCCATTTCGCGCAGTACTACCGGCTCGCCGGTTCGGATCGCGGTGCCGTACGGAAGCCGGCCGCGTTCGGTTTCCGCCCAGCTCAGATTGAGCGCTTCCAAATATCCGGTTTCGACCCCAGCGTGACCAACCGGTTGTATCGTCTTGTTTTCGTCCTGTATCGCGAAGCCGACCCAGGCCATGCTATATTCACCGACTTCGACTACCATTTTACATAACTCGTTCAACAAATCCGATTCGTCTTTCAAATGGATAAGCGCTTGGTTGGAATTGCTGAGCATCCTCAACTTTCGGTTCAGGCTGACAAGCTCGGAAACATCCATAAGACTGATGAGCGTCAGGGGCTTGCCCGAGAGTTGCAGCAATTTCGTCGACAGAATGAAGTGGAAATTCACGCGCGCGTCGTTCCGGACCAATGGAAGGCAAACCGCGACGTTCTCATGGGTATTCCCGGTCCTGAATGTATCCACCACCATCTCCCGCAATACGCAACCCTCGCAATCCGGGCCGAATTCGCATCCCTTGGGAATATTCGTGGCGTTGAAGCACCCCAATATCTTGCCGATTTTGATGCCGATCATGCTTTCCGCCGGAATTCCCGCGAATCTGGACGTGGATTGGTTGGCTTTGTATATGCTGCGATCTTTTTCCAGGAGGGTCATGATTACGGGCACGTTCTCGTAAATCGCCTCAAGTTCCTTCTCCTGAACCTTTGTTCTTTCGAGCGCGTCGAACAATTCAAAGGCCATCTCGATGGAGGACTGAAGCACGAAGTCGCCGGAGTTCTTTAATACATAGCCATACCGGGTAATCCCGCGTACTTTTTCCACCATTTCTCTTTCCGAATGCGACGTCAGGAAAACGATGGGTATATTCCTGTTCGCGAGGATCCGTCGTGCGGATTCAGTGCCGTCGATTCCCTCGCCGAGATCGATATCCATAAGCACTAGCTTGATCGTATCGTTCCCCAAGGCGATCTCCACGGCTTTTTCGCCCGTGCCCGCGCTGATCGCTTCATAGCCGAATCGCTCGAGAACCTTTACTTGCGCCAGCGCTATTATGGGTTCGTCCTCTACCAGCAGGACGGCTTTACGTTCATTCGCGTTCGCGGCTCCTCTATCTTCCTGCAAAAAAAGCCTCCTCTACGGTTGCTTGCTACTAATCGGGCTATTTCGCATTGAGAGAAAACCGTTGAAATATTATCCTTTTATCATTTAAATTGTCGCTTGAAGCGCCGCCCGCTGTCAATTCCAACGAGTCGGGGGCGGCTTGAGCCTCAACCGTTATGATTGGACCAAAAACTCCAGGCTGACGCGAAGTCCGTCCTTCGATTCGAAAATGATTGATCCCATCAATTGTTCATGGCTCAGACTGATCACGGTGGTCAATCCCATATGCGCTTCTTTTTCCAGGGAAAACCCATCCGGAACACCGATTCCGTTATCGGAAACGATGAGTTGCAGGCGTTCATTTTCTTTTTTATACAATTCGACGTTGATCTGGCCTTGTTCTCTTCCCTTGAAGGCATGCCGAAGGGAGTTTATTATCAACTCGTTTACGATGAGTCCAAGGGGGATCGCTGTTTCCACGGTAAGCGTTATGTCCTCCGAAAAAGCCGATATAGCAATGCGCCGCTCTGGATTCCTGTAGCTTTCTGAAATCTGGCCCGTGAGTTTTGAAAGATACAATTGCATATTGATATGCTGTAGATTCCTTGACTCGTATAATTCTTTCTGGACGAGCGCCATGGAATTAATTCGAAAGGCCATATCCTCGAAGACGTTCTTCACCGAATCATCGTTGATTTCGCTACCATATATATGAAGCAGCGATACTATGATCTGCATATTGTTCTTCGTCCGGTGATAGAGTTCGCGAATCAGCGTCTCCCTTTCCCTCAGAGAGATGGAGAGGTCGGAGGTGAGCTGCCGGTTCCGTTCCTCTATACGCTTGCGCCCGGTGATGTCCCGACAGAATGTAACGGCTTCGACGCCTTCCTCGTCTATCTTATTGACATAAACCTCGACGTCGATGATTCCGCCGTCCTTGTGCTTCTGTTTCGTCTCGAACAAGGCCGATCCAGTCTCATGGTACGCTTCCAGCGCGCGTTCAAACTCGGATTCGGTCATTGCCGCGTCCATTTCCGGGACAGTCATTCGCAGAAGCTCATCGCGACTGAATCCTGTCATGGCGCAGTACGCGTCGTTCACCTGCAGGAAACGTTGATCCGGGGCAACTATATAGAAACCTTCGGAGGTGATATTCAGGATTGTCGCGAGGTAACGCTCGTTTATCTCGAATTTTTCCTGGGCCTTCTCATTGCGTTTTTCGTCGGTGACGTCCTTGACGATGCCGTCGATACGGCATATCCGTCCCTTGATGTTTCTTGTCGGGGTAAGGAACCAACGAAACACACGGAGTCTGAAAGATAGCTCAAGCTCGACATCGCCCGACGTAGCTCCTCCGCCCTCGATGCAGA
>CAZKJA010000230.1:0-6352 GCA_964552925.1 uncultured Treponemataceae bacterium | reverse complement strand
CTCAACGACATAGACAACATGACGAGCACCATACGCTTCGTCAAGGAAAACGGCGGCATGGCCGACTGCGCCGTCTGCTACACCGTCGACCCCAAGTTCACCTTCGGCGACCGGGTTTCGGCCTTTTTCAAAGGCAGGAAAATTCCCGGGACGCTGTTCGGCATTCCCTACTTCGTACGCAAGGCCAAGGAACTCGCCGCCGCCGGCGCCGATATGATCACGATCAAGGACATGGCGGGCCTCGTCGACCCGGCGACCAGCGCGCAGCTTATCCGGGCGCTCAAGTCGGAGATAGGCGTCCCGATCGACCTGCACACGCATTGCACCCCCGGCTTCGGCACCGCCAGCCTCTTGATGGCGATGGTCAACGGCGTCGACATCGTCGACACTGTGATAATGAACTTCTCCGGAGGACCGGCAGCCCCCGCGTACGAGATAATACAGCTCTTCGCGGACAGGCTGGGCCTCGACACCGGCGTCGACAGGGCCGCGGTCGCGGCAATCAACAGGGAACTGCGCGGCATCCGCACCGAACTCGCAAAGTTCGACCAGTACAAGCGCCTGCCGCCCGAAATCGACTTGACTTCCTACGCACCCGGCCCAGAACTCGCGGCCCTGCTCGACGGCGCGGTCGAGGCGGCCCAGGCCGGCAAGGCCGACGAAACGCTCAGGCTGTGCCAGGCGATTGAGGCGGCCTTCAATTACCCCGAACCGGATTCGATAGTCAAAACCGCGCAGATACCCGGCGGCATGTACACGAACATGATGGCCCAGCTCAAGGAGTTCAAGCTCGAGCAGCACCTGCAGGAAGTGCTCGCCATCGTCCCGCAGGTCAGGCTCGACGCCGGAGTACCGCCGCTCGTCACGCCGACCAGCCAGATCGTCGGCGTCCAGGCCGTCAACTGCATCGTCGACAAGGCGCAGGGCAAGAGCTTCTATACGAACGTCTCGAAGAACTTCGTCGACCTGGTCAAAGGATCCTACGGTCGCACGCCGTTCCCCGTCGATCCGGCGTTCCGCGAAAAGATCGCCGGTGTCCGCGAGGAGACGCCGTACGATACAAGCAAGTACAAGAAGCAGCCGAATCCCGAACTCGCCGAGTGCGGCGGCCTCAGGCTGGCGCAGAACGAGAAGGACGAATTGCTGCTCGAGTTGTTCCCGAGCGTCGCCGACAAGTACCTCCAGGGCGTCCGAAAGGCCGAATGGACTGAAGCTGAAGCCGAAAGGATAGCCAATCTCCCGCCGGAACCCGAAGAGGCACCCGCCCGCTACCCCGCGGCGTTCTGGGAAGAGGAACTGATGCTCGCGATCGAAGGATGATTGTGGGGCGCATCCGGTGAGCGTTTTCGTCAACCGTTCGCTCAACCTCAAGCAGATAGCGCTCATCGGTTTCGACATGGACTATACCCTTGTGCGTTACAACAGCGCCGCCTTCGAGTCGCTGTCGCATGACTACGCCGCACAACTGCTGGTGCAGGAGTATGGGTATCCAGCTGCCATACTCGATTTGCGTTTCGACCCGGCCCGCGCCCTCGTAGGGCTCGTCATTGACAAGCGCAACGGCAACCTGCTCAAGCTGAGCCGCTACGGCAAGGTGAAGATGGCGTGCCACGGCCTCCAGGCCCTGGATTTCCGTACCATGAAGGCCGTCTATCAAAACATCGCAGTGGAGCTGTCCGACCCTTCGTTCCTGCCGCTCGACACGCTTTTCGCAATTTCGACCGGCGTGCTGTATTCACAGCTCGTCGACCTGAAGGCGCGCGGCATGGATCTACCCGATTTCGCGACGATGGCGGCCGACGTCGCCGTCGCCATAGACGAGGCGCACCGCAACGGCTCGATCAAGCAGACGGTCCTCGCAGATATGCCCACGTACGTCATCCGTGATCCTTTGGTTCCCGCTTTGCTGGAGCGTTACAAGGATTACGGCAAGAAACTTATGATAATCACCAACTCCGATTACGCCTACACGCGGGTACTGCTTGAATACGCATTGGACCCGTTCTGGAAGAACCACAAGAGCTGGCGGGACGTGTTCGACGTGGTGATCACCCTCGCCGACAAGCCCGCGTTCTTCGAGCGTCCGAGCAGGTTCCTTAAGATAGACCCGGAGAGCGGCTTGATGAGCAACTGGACCGGCAAAATTACAAGCGGCCTTTTCCAGGGCGGCTGGTTCAAGCCCCTGCAGGAAGACCTCGGATTCGACGGCCGCGAGATCCTGTACCTCGGGGACCACATCTACGGCGATGTCGTCTCCATCAAGAAGCGCTGCGACTGGCGCACCGCTCTGGTCCTCGACGACTTGGGTGCCGAAATCGAAAGCCTCAAGGCCGCCCGCGGCTTGCAGGCGGAGATCGACGGGATGATGGAGCGGAAAAGCGAGATAGAGTCCCAGGTCAACCGCATGGATCTCGACCGCTACGAAGGTCTGCCGGGCGACAGGAAATTACTTGACGCGCTGTTCGAGGAATCCGACCGCATCAATCAGGATATCTCGGAGAAGCTCAACGCGCTCAGGCAGCACTTCAATCCGTATTGGGGCGAAGTATTGCGCGCCGGGCACGAGGAAAGCCGTTACGCCGGCCAGATCGACGGATACGCCTGCATCTACATGGTCAGGGTCGCCGACCTGTACAATTACTCGCCCAAGACCTTCTTCCGGCCGCGCCGCCGGCTTATGCCGCACGAAGCTGGAATCTAGGGCCAACTATCTCAGCCTTTTTCTCACAGTCTTGTGCCAAAAAAGCCTTGCGCGTTCAGCGATACGAAAAGCTGCATAGACCGCGGGTTTCAACACATAGTCCCAGGCTCCCGCGTAGTGGCGGATTTCTCCTCCGAAGCCGGTCTTGAAACGGTAGAGGCCTGACATCGCGTGGACAGGGTCGTCGATAGGAGGGATTCCGTAGAAATCGTACGTCGAGCACCCCGCATCGCGGGCGGCTTTGATTGCGGCCCATTGAAGGGCGTAGGCTGGCATCAAGTTTCTGTGTTCGTCGCTCGAGGCGCCGTACAGGTATGTCGCTTCGCTCCCATGGAAGACCGTCATTATGGCGGCCAAGGCCTTGCCTTCGAACCGCGCGACCCACAGGCGCAGGTCGGGCCGCGGCTCGGACGGATTCAAGGGTTCGAGGCTTAGAAGCCGCGCGTAGTAGTTTTTAGGGTGGATGCCGATGCGATCGCGTAGAGCCGTGGCTTTATACAATGCATGGAATTCATCGAGCGCCTTCATTCCTTCAGCGGCGACTGTCACGCCTTTTTTTTCCGCGAGCCGGACGTTGTAACGCCACTTGCTCTTCATCCCCGCGAGCAACTCGTCATCGGTATGGTTGATATCGAGCACTACGCTGTCGGGAGGCTGGACATCCGAGGCCTTGACCAGAGGCGATCCAAAACGCGGTCGATCCGGCATGACTACCGGGCTATCGTCGGGGACGTACGCCTCGATGGAGTACCAGCCTGGGTCGAATCGTATAAACATGCACCGTGGCGATATCAAGGGCTTCAGTTCTTCCGCCAAGGCCGTCAGCAGCCAAGTCCTTTCCGACGCGTTAACCGGCGTGTCCGGTCCATGGGGTACATAGGCGAAACGGTATCCGGCTCCAAGCCCGCGCTCAAGGACGCTCAAGGCAAAAGATCCACTCTCAGAATCGGGAAGCGTCACCTCGTAGCGACTGTATGACCAGTCGGAGCCGGACTTGAAGTCGGCCCAGAACCTGCTCTGCAACAGCTTCGCGGCAACGGCATTGTCGTTCCTGGCTAATACAACTCGCATCAGCATGTATCCTTTTCAATAACATAACGGACGGCCAAGCGTAAACGCCTCGCCGTCCGTATCGAAAACACTACATGGCAAGGCGGTTCAGCCTACTTCTCCATCGCTGACCTTCATAGTGGAAAACGGCATGCCCGCTGCCGTGAGCAACTTCGCGCCGACAAACACCCTTGAATCTTTGGCGACGAGCGGCACGGAGAAGAACGCGTCGGCGTCTATCTCCGCATCCACGGGCTGCCCGGGATCCTGCCCTTCGAGCACCACCCTTGTTCCGGGCGCGGCCCACGGCGCGTCGAGCACCTCGACGACTTCCTTGCCCTCGGCTCCGGATCTCGAAGCCGCAAGCAGCATGCCTTTCGATTCGACGCCACGCAGCTTGGCCGGCTTCAGGTTGTTCACGAGCACTATGCTTTTCCCGAGAAGTTCTTCCTCGGCGTAGAAAGGCACGAGGCCCGAAACGATCACGCGTTCAACGCCGGAACCGTCGTCGAGCGTCTCGATATACAACTTGTCGGCTTTGGGATGGCGTTCCACTTTTACAATTCTCGCCACGCGCAGGTCTATGAGTTTGGCGAAGCGCTCCTCTAGCGGAAGCCCTGCGTACGGGGCAGGTTTTGGAGCCGGCGGCTCGGCGGGCTTTACGGGCTGGGCCTGTACGGCCGGCTGTGTGGGCTTTCCAGCGGCCGCTTCGTTCGAGGCATCGCGCTCGGCCCGTTCCTTCTGCGATCCGGAATACCTGTCGCGCAACTCGGCGACCTTGTCGGCCTCCAGCTTTTGGAACAGCACCCCGACAGAGTCAACCCTTGACAGGCCTTCGAGCTTGCCGACGTTCGACCAGTCCATGCCTCGGTCACCCGCTGCACTAGCGACCGACAGGCCGAAGAAACCCGCCAACATGTTCATCGCCTGCGGCATGTACGGGTGCATTATTATCGACAGGTCGCGGAGGACGTAGCACAAGTCGGAAAGGAGGCTCACCGCCTTCTCCGGGTCTGCGGTACGCGCCTTCCACGGCTCCTCGGCCTGGAAGCGCTTGTTCGCGATGTCGGCTATCTGGAAAGCGGTCCTGAAGGCGTCCCGAAGTTCTGCCCGGTCGAGCTGAGCGGCGGCGTTTGCCTCGAGGGCGCGCACTTCTTTCCAGAACGCCTCGTCGGGTGTGCCGGCGGGAATAACGCCTTCGTAGAAGCGTTGGATGAACGCCAGCGTCCTGTTTGCAAGGTTGCCGAGATTGCCGATCAGCTCGCCGTTGACGCGCTCCATGAAGTCGTTCCAGGTGAACGTCACATCGCTCTTCTCGGGGCGGTTGTAGAAGATGTAGAAACGCCAGACGTCGGCGGGAATGCCCGTCTCCATAACGTCGGTACCGAATACGCCGATGCCCTTCGATTTGGAGAACTTTCCAGATTCGTAGTTTAGGTACTCGGTGCTCGACATGTGGTGGAGCATGGTCCAGTTCCTGCCGGAGCCTAACAGCGTGCTAGGGAAGATCACAGTATGGAAGGGGATATTGTCCTTGCCGATAAACTGGTACAGCTCGACGTCCTTCGGGCTCTTCCACCAGTTCTCGAAGTCGAAGCCTTTTTCGTCACCGAGGGTCGCCGTCATGCTTATGTACCCGATCGGCGCGTCGAACCAGACGTAGAAGACCTTGTCCTCGAATCCTGCCTTGGGCACGGGGATTCCCCATTTGAGGTCGCGGGTGATGGCGCGAGGCTTCAGGCCGTCGCGTATCCACGCCTGCGTCATCTGAATGGCGTTGTTTGCCCAGAAGCCCTTGACGCTCGCTTCCTTCATCCAGGCTTCGAGCTTTGGCCTGATCGCTGGCAAGTCGATGTAGAGATGCTTTGTCGAACGGGAACGGGGGGTCGCTCCGCATGTCGAACACTTGGGCTGTTTGAGCTCCGTTGGCTCGAGCAGCTTGCCGCATGACTCGCACTGGTCGCCACGCGCGTCGGCGTATCCGCAGTGGGGACAGACCCCGCGCACGTAGCGGTCGGCCAGGAAGCGCCCGCAGGGGTCGCAGTACAATTGCTCTATCGTCTGTTCGTTCACGTAACCGGCGGCATCGATATCCTTGAACAACTGCTGCGTTATTTCAGTGTGGCGCGGCGTCGAGGTGCGGCCGAACTTGTCGAACGCGATGCCGAACCACTCGTAGATGTCGCGGTGGATCGCGTAGAAGCGCGTACATAACTCCGCGGGGGTGACGCCCTCTTCGGCCGCCTTCGTCTCGGTAGCAGTTCCGTATTCGTCGGTTCCGCAGATGTACAGGGTCTCGAAACCGCGGAGCCTGGATCCTCGGGAGAATACGTCGGCGGAGAGCACCTGGATGAGGTTGCCTAGGTGGGGAACATTGTTGACGTACGGGAGAGCGCTGGTTACAAGGCGTCGTTTCATGGTTGCTCACTATACGTAGCCGAAAAAAAGCTGTCAACGGAGAGCGGCGCCGCGGATATTCCTAGAACACTACCTTCGCCATGATGCTGAGCTCGTACGCCATACCCCAGATCACGCTGCTCTCGTACATCGACAGAGTCTGCGAAAGGCCGGCGCCGAAACCGACGTTGAGGCTTCCCGCGG
>CAZKJA010000229.1:0-6387 GCA_964552925.1 uncultured Treponemataceae bacterium | reverse complement strand
CACCCATGCTCGTGCCGCCGCTACTGGCGACAAGCACGCCAAGGATATGCTCGTAAAAAGCAACCTTCGCTTCGTCGTCAATGTTGCCAAACGATACCAGAATCAGGGCATGCCGCTGTCCGACCTGATCAGCGAAGGCAACATAGGCCTTATAAACGCGATAGAGCGCTATGATGTCGACAAAGGCTACCATTTCATCAGTTACGCTGTATGGTGGATACGCCAGGCGATTCTCAAGGCTATCTGCGAGAAGAGCAGGATGATACGCCTTCCGTTGAACCGAGCCAACGAGCTGGTCCAGATAGAAAAGGCGAGGAAGTATGTGAGCGCGGGGCTTTCCGAAGATGCCGAGATAGCCGAGATAGCCAGCATGCTGGAGATGGACGCCGCGCACGTCGCCGACCTTGTCAACGTATCGCGCGACCTCGTCTCGCTCGAGACCCCGGTATTCGACGAGCGCGATTCCAGCGTACTCGGGGACTTCGTGGAGAACAGCAACTACAAGACACCCGACGAATACGTGATAGAGCAGGGGCTGAAGGAAGACATCAATGGCGTCCTCGACACCCTCACTGATAAGGAAAGCGAAGTGGTGCAGTACCGGTTCGGCCTCAACGGCCGCAGGGCGATGAGCCTCAAGGAAATCGGCGATCGCTTCCACCTGACTAAGGAGCGCATCCGCCAGATCGAAAAAGCCGCCCTCAAGCGCCTTTCCGTCCCCGGTCGTGCCGAGGTTCTCGAAGGCTACGTCGCCTAAGCCAGGCGCGCCTGAGCCACGCGCGCCGTGTGCGCGTTATATATATACCGGGCCGCCCCGTCAAGGAGCGACCCTTTTTTTTACTCCTTGCGCAACTCTGCTACCTCGGTCTTCAATTTCAAGTATTCCGTGTTGAGCCGTGAGGTTCGCAAGTTCAACCTTGCGAGGCGCTGGGCGAGCAACCTGGCCAGGAAGATTCCGTAATGCGGGTTTTCCTTTATCAGGTTGACGAAATCCTGCTTCGATATCCGGATCATTACGCTACGGCCCTTGGACACAACGGTCGCGGACCTTCGGTTCGAGAGCAGGAAGCTCATCTCCCCCATGAAGATGTCGTCGGGCGTCAACGAAGACACAAGCTTGCCCTTGGAGTAGACGTAAATCGTGCCGGAGACGATGTAATACAGGTAATCTGATTCTTCACCCTCAGAGCAAAGGTATTGCCCGTCCTCGAAAACGAGTTCCTGCGACGACTCAAAGATCGCGGGTATCGTGTTGGATTCGTTCTTCTGATGGGGTACCTGGAACGATACCTCGTTGCCCTTTTCATTATACGACAGGTTCTGGACGTACACCGAAGCCATCTTCATGCCCATGCCGTGCAGACCCGGCTCGTCAGGCTTCGTCGCAAGGCGGCCGCGCCAATCGAAACCCTCGCCTTCGTCCCGGATCTTGAATTGGCTGAACTCGGGACTCAGGGTATAAGTGAAGTAGACTTTTTTCGCGCGTATGGCTGGATCGGTGTTCTTCTGCCGGATGAGCTCCATGATGTCGCGGTTCGACTCGAGCCATTCGGTCTTCTCGTCGTAACTTATCGTGCAGTTGCCGTGCTCTATCGCGTTGATAAGCAACTCGAGCAGGGTCACATGGAGTTTTTCCTTGGTGTCCTTGTTGATCAGGTTGGCGTTGAACAGGTAGTTGGTGACCAGGTTCGAATACGTGGTTATGTCGAGTGGGTCGTTGTCGATTACGAAGGATCCGGCGATATTCTTGAGCAGGTGCTGCTGGATGCCTCGCTGGAACAGGATCTGTTTGTTCTGCTTGAGGATTTTCATCAAGCGGGAGAAGCCACGCTCGAATTCCTTCCTCCGTAGCACTGCTATGACGTTCTGGTCGTGCATCATGTCGAGAAGCTCTTTTTCATTTAGATCGTCGTGCACCGCTATGAATCCGCCGTAGTGGAGCCAGGGATCCTGCCTCACTTCATCGAGGATAGCTCCTGCCTCGACCGAGGGGTCGGAGAAATACATCATTTTTATCTCGGGAAGCTCGTACTTGAGGTAGGCGATCACCTCGTTTTTTTCTTTGAGGAACACGGGAACGTACTCGTTGCCCGCCAACTCACTCTGTTCCTTGATGAACGCATTGAGCTTTTCATCCCCGGATATCACCGGAATCTTGAGCATTGCACGTTTCCTTCCCGCATGGAATTTTACCCCGTGCAGTTTTCCCCGCGAGGCTTCTGTACGTAAGATCGGCTAAAATTTCCCTTCGGTTGACTTTTTTCCTCAATTATGGATAATTGACCCTCACCGTAAATCGGGCTCATAGCTCAGTTGGTTAGAGCTGCGGACTCATAATCCGTCGGTCCCTGGTTCAAGTCCAGGTGAGCCCAAAAAATCCTGTTTCGTCCGAAGGACGGAGCAGGATTTTTTAATAAGGGCTCACCTGGACTTGAACCGGAAGGTGCGTCGCGAGCCGGCGAGCGTGAGGCGCATGGATGCGCCGAAAGCACCGAGGCGGGCTCATCGCCGCGAACCGGTGAGCGGCAGAGACGAGTACAGGAGGTACGAGTCCGGAAGCCAAGTCCAGGTGAGCCCATACACTTGCATCTCGGGGCATGGGCGGCGTCGCACATCCCGCCCGGGGTGCTCACATTGGGTCCGCTTGACGTGTAGTCTTGGCCGGATACAATTCATTTTAGCGAATACCGATTCGGAGCATCATCCACCGGAGCAACTCATGATACCAAGTTTGAACGCTTATAGTAGCAAGGTACAGCAGGAAGTCGATTCGATTCGGGACGACATCGTACGGGTCAGTCAATCGATACACGCCCACCCGGAACTCGGCCTGCACGAGAAGTGGTCGTGCGGATTCCTCGTAAAGGAAGCCTCGGCAATGGGGTTCGAGGTCGAGACGCCGGTTGCCGGGATGGACACCGCGTTTGTCGCCCGATATTCATCTCCAAAGCCCGGACCCGCCATAGGCTTCCTGTGCGAATACGACGCGTTGCCCGAACTCGGGCATGGTTGCGGACACAACATAATCGCGGCAGCCTCCTTCGGAGCCGCGGCGGCGCTCCGTTCCACGGTGAAGGAACTCGGCGGCTCGATCGTGCTGATAGGCACTCCCGACGAGGAGGCTATAAGCGACGAGTCGAAGGGCGGCAAGGTCGTCATGGCCCGCGCCGGCGTGTTCGACTGTCTGGATGCCGCATTGATGATGCATCCACACGGAGGCGCGAACGCGGTATGGCGCTACGCTTTTCCGCTCAAGGACCTGACCGTCCACTTCGAAGGCAAACCCGCGCATTATACCGAGCCCGAGCAAGGGATCAACGCGCTCGAAGCGCTGTTGATGTTCCTGAACGACGTCAACGCGATCAAGCGCAGCTGGTCGCCCTCGGTAATGTTCGCCTACACGATCACCGACGGCGGCGGGCCGAGCGCCATAACCGTGCCCAAAAGCGCCGAGGCCCACATCACGATGAAGGCGTTCAACGGCGAATACCTCGCAGTCTGCTTCGAGCGCGTGCGGACCTGCGTCGAGGCTGTCTCGTCGATGACCGGCGCCAAGGGGAGCATCCAGGTGCTCGACGAATACCGGCATATGATTACGAACTTGCACCTCGCGGCAAGCATGGCGCGCAATATATCCGCTCTCGGTGGAGACGTCGAGGCTCCTCTCGATTCGCAACGCATCCTCGAACGCAGGACCTACCCAGGCCTGTCAACCGATTTTTCCGATGTCAGCTGGGTAGTGCCGGGCATCCACGGGTATTGTTCCCTGGGCGGCGAGAACCTCATCGCACATACACCCGAGTTCGCGAAAGCCGCCGGATCCGGTCCAGGGAATGCGGCCGCGTTGCTGGGCGCCAAAGCGATGGCGATGACAGCCGCCGACATGATTTCCGATGCAAGCTTCGCGAAACTGGTCAAGGACGAGTACCGGTCCTATCGCGACGCAGGGTTCGGCAATGTGCCTGGTATTCCGCCGGCCTTTCTACCGTTCCCGGCAGATTTCGTGGCGGCTTTCAAGGGCACACCGGGCGAGTAGACCCCTGGCCTGCAGGAATGGTTCCAGCATTCGGGTATGTTGCCTGAGCCGCCTCTCCGGATGCCATGCCGAAAGACTTCAGCGATCGCGCGACACTATCTCATGCAGCCTTTTTCTTTGTCGCCGCCACGAGCCCGCCGGCGAGTATCAAGGCGCCGCCCGCAAGATGCGCCGGACCGAGAGTCTCGCCGAGGAACAGGAACCCGAACAGCGCGCCGTACAATGGCAGGGTGTTGTAAAACACCATCGCGCCTCCAGCGCCCAGATACTTGATCCCCGCGTTCCAACTGAAGAAGCCGAGAGCGGCGGGGACCACCCCGATATAAACGATGATGCCGACGAGGCTCAGGCTCCACTGCGCGGGTGCCGCGATCGACTCGAAGACAGCGGCCACGACGAGTAAAGGCAGGCCCAGGAATATGGACAGGGCTGTCGCCGATAGCGGGGAGCGGTTCTTGACAACCTTCCTGACGGCGACCGAGTAGAACGCCCACATGGTGACCGCGACAAGTATCAGCAGGTCGCCGGGATTGACCGAGTAGCCGCCCGGCGCCGCGAAACCTCCGGAGAGCAGGACGACGACGCCGGCAAGTGCCGCCACCGAACCTAGTATCTGCCGTTTGGTAAATGGCTCCTTGATGAATAGCGCGGCGAAAGCCCCCGTCAGCAGCGGTCCGAGGCCATTCATCAGCGTGCCGTTGACCGCCGTCGTGAACCTGAGGCCGAAATACAACAGCGGCGCGAACGAGATGACGCCGGTCAGGGCCATCACGATCAGCATACGCAGATCGGTTCCAGGTTTCCTCTCGGCGGAAGGCCGGTCCCGCAACAGGATGGCGAATACGAGCGACGCGACGGCATAGCGGGCGGCCGTCAGGGTGAGCGGACCGATCTGGCCCCGCAGGTAGCGTCCGATGATAATATTCGTCGCCCAAGCGCAGGTGGCGACATTGACGAGGGCGATGCCCTTCAGGGTGTCGAGAGAGGGTCTCTGCATGCCGCCTACTATACCCGAAACACCCCGGCGATTGTCATGCCTTGCGCGGACGAGGAGGCCGGCCGTTCATTATGCCCCTATATTTCCAATAGCTCACCCTGACCAGCCAGATATCCTTGCGAAGAGCCACCAGGCGGTGTAAGCCTTGCGGTTGCCCATCACATCGGCTGATTCTGCATGCGCCGGATCGCATGCATACCAATCGCCAGGGTTCGCATCCTGCCAGACCACCGCCCAGTTGCGGTCGAGCGAGCCATTGCCATCGGAATCATATTCACATGCATCATTCTGGAATCGGGATAAGTAAGAATTTCCCTCAGGGTCATGGCATTCTATATCGGCAAAATCGTAGAGCCAGCGATCGCCCGCCGTACACCACTCGCGTATCGTATTGTTATTGCGGTTCAGCGTACCGTTTGTACCCGTACCGTCAAGATGACCCGTGAAATAAACGAAAGCGATCCCTGGATAGGTCGTTTCAAGCGTAGCCATTGGGGTGAGATAGTTGGATTGTAGCGTCGCCGCGTCCATTGTGCTCAATTGCCCGCACCATGACCACATGACAATATTGACTTCAGGATGCGTCCCTCCGCGTCCGTCAAAAGTAGCTGGGCCGAGGTATGTTATCGTATCATCATGCCATGAAGGGAAATATCCTGCGTCATTGCTCGCGTTTTCTACAAGGTGCAGGGTTCCGCTTGAGCCGCTGGAACTGAAAGTGTAGAGCCCAGTACCATTCTTGAAGACATCCAGGCCATCCATGCCGCTTATAAGTTGGCTTCCGTGTGAGGTGTGCCCATAGTAGATCGAAAGCGATGACTTGGCCGCAACAATGGCGCTCGCGGGAATGTAGTCGATGTCTGTATGGTTGTGGTTTATCGTCTTGCCATCTGGTTCATAGCCATTAGTTCCAGCGCAACGAAGCATCGTCAGGCACAGGGCCAGAGTCATGAACATCTGGAGTCGCTTTTTCATCGAGGAGCTCCTCAACCATTGTCATCCACACAAAATATAGCACACCGGCTTCAATGGTTCGGTATTCCACACGAACAATGCCTCACGCAAGCATGCGGCGCATCGATATGATATTAACTATTATTAACATATAATTAGCCGAATTTTCACACGCCAGAAGAACAATCGTCCGACGGCCTTGATCCCCTGCCTCCGAAGGAGCTTATGAATTACATGATCCTGGCCGCGGGCAAGGTTTCCCGCAATGGCAAGCTCTCCACCTACCTCTAGAAATGCCTGTACCCTATTCTTGACCGGCCGTTCCTCGAACTGACATTCGAGAGTATTAGGTAGTTCATCGAACCTTGCGCCTCCCCGAAAGCGCCAGTGATCGCGCAGG
>CAZKJA010000228.1:4906-6388 GCA_964552925.1 uncultured Treponemataceae bacterium | reverse complement strand
CCGAGCGGGCACAGGGCGGAGCAGTAGAATCGGCCGAACACCGCCGTCAGCGCGAGCGCGGCCAGCCAGGCCCAGACGAATCCTGACAATCCCGCGGCCGCCATCCTCGCAAGCGATGGCAGGAGTTGAAAGCCGGCGATGACGCCTGCGACCCTGGCGGCTTCTACCGAGGCCGCGCCGGCGGCGATGCCCCCTGAAAAGGCGCCGCACACGAGCAATCCGGTCAGCAACCTGACGCCCTTCGCCAAGCGGACGGAAGGGGCGATCCTCAAAGCACTATCCGCTTCACGTTGAGGGCATCGAGCTTCATCGTACCCAGCCCGAGCGCGGCCGCCTTGGCGATATAGCCGAATCTCGAGGGCTCGAAGCCGAGACTCCGCGCGGCGGCGACGTCGGCAGCGACCGGGTCGACCGAAGCGACGAGGGTCTTCATCAAGACGCGCTCGCTCGAGGGGTTGCCCCGGGGGCCGCCGGTACGCATCACCCTGTACATGTCGACTATAGTCAGGTCGGCCTTGCGGACCAGGCTCGCCTCGGCTATGCAGGTGTCCAGGCCTTTGAGGTGGAAAAAGCCGCGGTCCCATACAAGTCCCATATAGTTCTTGAGCGCTGAGGTCATACCCGCGCCGCCGTGGTTCTTGAGCACTGGAACGTTGATGAACACGTCGCTCGAAAGCACGAGTTCGTGCACCTTCACCGAGCGGAGGACCGAGGCGCCTTTCGGGGCGACCGCCTGGTAGAGGCTCTCGGAGTAGCCGGCGACGACCTCCGCCCCGGCATCCCTGGCGGCGGCTTCGATGCCGCTCGTCGAGTAGGAGAGGCGCCAGGAGTCGCACGGGTTGTCGAAGACATACACCTTCTTGGCGCCGGCGTCTAGGCAGTGTTCGATGATTCGCTTTATGACCGCCGGATTTGTGTTCGCCCCCATCTCCGGCGCGACGGCCCAGCCCATGTTCGGCTTGACGCAAACCGTCTGCCCTCGCCTGATGAATCTCCCCATCCCGCCCATCGCCGCGATGGCCGCATCGACGAGGGCCGCCGGTTCGCCGTTCCTGACGGCCACCATGTCGGGGGTATCGACAGCCGCGAAGAGCCGCTCGAAACCGCCGAACCCAAAGGCTGCGGCGGCGGCGGCCGTCCCCACCGTCTTCATGAATTCGCGCCTGTCCATCGCCCACCTCCACCGATGACGTAATTCCCCAACGGACGGAATATGGTATAGTACCACAGGCATGGAGGAACCCCAATGAAACTCGACACCATGGTCACCGGCGGCGTACTCATCGATCCTGTCGACGGCACGGCACTTCCCCTCAACGTGGGCATCAGCGCCGGGAAGGTCTCGTATCTCGGCGACGGAAAGCCCGATTCGAAGAAGACCCTTGATGCTGCCGGCATGTACGTCTCCCCTGGGTTCGTGGACACTCACATGCACGACGAGGAATTGGACGATCACGACACAATGCAGCACGCCCTGCTCCG
>CAZKJA010000228.1:0-4806 GCA_964552925.1 uncultured Treponemataceae bacterium | reverse complement strand
ATCGGCAGCATGACCGCCTTCGGCTATACGATGCAGGCGGTCGGCCTTATCGAGGAGGCGAAGTCCCAGGGCGTCGATATGACCTTCGACTGCTACCCCTACGACGCGTTCTGCACGTATATAGGCTCCACGGTCTTCGATCCCGGTTTCGAGGAACGATGGGACAAGGGCCTGCCCGACCTCGAGGCCGCCAGCGGAAAATACAAGGGTACAAGGCTCACGCAAGAATCGTACGTCGACCTGCGCGCCAATGATCCCGAAGCTCTAATCATCGCGCACGTGATGAACGACTCGGAGATACGCGAGTGCCTGGCGCATAAGTCCTGCGCCATCGCGTCGGACGGCGTGCTGCACGACGGGCAGGGCCATCCCCGCGCGGCCGGGACCTTCCCCAGGGCGCTCCGGATACTGCGGGAAGCCGGCCTGTCATGGCCCGAGGCGATACGGCACGCTACAAGCCTGCCGGCTTCGATGGCCTGGCTCGACGCCGGCCGCCTTGCGGTCGGCATGCCTGCGGACATAGTCATTTTCGATCCTGAAAGGCTGCGCGACAAGGCTACCTTCGCCGACCAGTTGGCGCCGCCGGAAGGCATAGCCTACGTACTCGTCGATGGCAAGATCGCCGTCGACCACGGCGCCATCGCGCCCGAGCCAGTCGGACGGCTGGTCTACCGGTAGTCGATCCCGATATACGGGTTGCCGTCGCATAGGAAGAGCATGGCCCCGTACATCAGGTCGAACTCGAGCACGGAGCCGTAGGCGAGGTCGCCGCACGGCTCGTCCGCCTCGCATATGAGATGGTCGCTCGAGCTGCCTATCACGTGGATGCGCGGGTCGCGGGGCAGCAGGTGCTCGTGGTTGCCGAATTCCCGCTTGCCTAGTCCCAGCAGCAGCCGCGTCCTTACGCCCCGGTCTTCGTAGTCGGGCTTGTTCCCGAAGGCGTCTATGAAGCGTTCCCCTACAGGGTGGCTCGGCTTGGCACGAACTTCTATCACCTCGGCCCTCAACGTGAAGGCGTCGCTCCTGACGCCGGGTAACGCCACCTTGTAGAAATTCGGAAGGTCGCGCGCGCAAAGGGCGCCCTCGCCTATCCTCAGTTCGCTTATCCCGAGGGGCAGACCCTCGCGCAGAAGCATTGGCAGGTTGGACGTAGCGCCTCCCGACACCGTTTCCAGCGGCCGGCCGATCGCCGCTTCGATCCTGCGTGCCAACGCGACAAGGCGTCCGAGGTTTTCCGCGCCCGGCAGCACCGAGCCGTAGCAGCCGAGGTTGGTGCCGATGCCGCGCAGGTACAGCGAGGGCATGGACCGTTCGACCATCAGCGCCGACTCGAACAGTCCGTCGTCGTCGAACCATCCCTCGCGGAGGTCGCCGAGGTCGAGCATCAGGACGACGCCGTGCACGCGCCCAATGCGGGTCGCCTCGGCGGCCGCCAGTCCGAGGGCTTCGGCGCACGACTGCAGGCTCCAATCGGCGGCCGCGACCGCGGAGGCGATCTCAGCCGGTCCCGGTATTCGGAGAAGGCCTAGCGGCGCATCGAGGCCGGCCGCGCGAAGCGTTTCCAGATGTGCCGTTCGTGAACTGGCCAAGCCGGCGCAACCTCCCCGGAGCATAGCCTGGGCGACGGGAACCAGGCCGCCCGCCCCCTTTACCACGCCGATCACCCGGATGCCTGAGCCGGCGCACAGCGCGCACACGGCGACGTAATTCGCCTCGATGATGCCGAGGTCTATGGAAAGGCGCGGATAGCGTTCGATTGATTCCATCAGCTTTTTCCGGGCTGGGACGGTCCCGGGACGGGGCTTCCCGCCTTCAAGCGATCGTAGACACGCAACGCGAGGTAGACGATGCCGAGCACGCCCAACAGCGATACGACGAGGCCTACGAACACAGCGACGGTCCACCCGAGCGCGTCGAAGAAGGCAGACGCCAGGCGCCGCCACAGGTTCGGTCCGCTTGTCTCCCGCAAGCTTATATTCACCGTGCAGAAGGAGTTGAGCTCGCTGAAGTCTCCGAGCGATACGCCGAGCTCCTGGATCTGCCCTTCAATCTCGAGTATACGGGTCTCGAGGTTCATCCTGTCGGCGAGCGAGGCGCCAGCGTTGCGCAGGGCGGACAAGCCGTCGCGAGTTTTTTCAAGCGACAGCCGCTTCGCCTCGAGCGCCAGGAAATCGGAGGTGCGGTCGTTCTTGACAGTGTTTATCGAAACCAGCTCGCCTACTCCGCGCAGGCGCTCGACAGCCTCGTCGAATCGTGCTGGTACGACGCCGAGCGACAGGGAAAGGCCGCGTCCACCCGGCAGTCCAACGGAGTTCTCGCGCTGGACCAAGGCTTCTACGCCTTCGATAGCAGCGCGGAGGGCGGCGGTATCGCTCTCCCAATCAGCGGTCTTGGTATCGATGTTCGATATGCGCTCGTATTTTTGCTCGACAGTCTGCGGCGCGCTGGGCTGGGCGATGACTATTTTAGCGCTGGCGTAATTTTTCCTCGATATTGACGAAGCAAGCTCTGACTGCTGTTGTGCGACAAGCCCGCCCATCGGCATGAAGTAATCGTATTGCTTCGAGTCGGAAGAGTTGGCGAATTCATAGGCGAAGCGGGCGACGAAGAGCAGCGCAAACACCGCGACTGCTACCAGCACTATCCGTACATTCCGTTTCATCGTGTTCTCCTTGATTTCAAGTATAGACCGGAATGCCGTGGACCGGAATGCCTCCCGGGATCAACCGTAGCTGTGCAGGCCAGGGAGCAGGTAGTTGACGCCGAAGAACGTGAACACAGTGCACAGGAAGCCCGCGACCGCGATGATCGCGGGCAACGAGTCCTTTCGCTTCATCACGAGGCGCACGTGCAGGTACGCGGTGTACACGAGCCAGGTGACGAGTCCCCAGGTCTCCTTGGGATCCCAGGTCCACCAGCGGCCCCAGGCTTGCTCGGCCCAGATCGCGCCGAACACCAGGGCACCCGCTGTGAAGAACGGGTAGCCGACCGCGATCGCGGTATACGTCAACCTGTCGAGTTCAAGCCGGCGCGCGTCGTCCTTCGTCGCCAGGAAAAAGATAGCCGTGATGAAGCCGGCGACGAAGAAGGCCTCGCCGATGAACGAGAAGCTCACGTGGAGGAGAAGCCACGCTGAGCGCAGCGCGGGTATCGGCGGAAGTGCTTCCTTGGGGATCAATGGGGAACTGGCCACTGCCAGGATCACGACGGCGACCATGGTCGCGCCGAACACTATCGCGGGTTTGTACGGCAGGCGCTTTTGGTAGCGGTAAGCGAACGCGATGATGCCGATTACGGCCGAGTAGAACGCGAGCGACTCGTAGGTGCTGGTCAGCGCGACGAAATCAACCTCGATGCTTCGCAGCACAAGCACGACCAGGAGGAGCACGGCCGAAGCCAGCAGCAGCCACGGCCCGATTACATCCGGCCTGGCGGCTTTCCTGAACAGGAAAAAAATCTGCACGGCCGCAGCCGCGAGGAACAAGACGAACGCGACGTTGGCGAGCATCGGGCCCAGGCTCATACGCCCTCCTTGAGTTTCTGGGCGAAGGTGAGCGTCGTCCCCGCCGCTATCATGATGAGCGCGATGAACACCAACCTGTACCCGGGATCGGACACCGCGTCGAGGCCCGACGCCAGTTGCGCCTTGATGCCGATGACCCTGAGCGCGCCGACCATCTCGCCGGGTCCGAGCCGCAGCGTCCTGCCAGCCGCCCCGGACCCCACGCGTATCACCGCGCGCGTCGACGCGGCCGGGCTTGTGCCTTCAGGTGCCATGAAGAGGTAGGTCTCGCCGCCAATGACCCGTTCCTCGCCCTGGGCCAAAAGCATTTCGATGCCATCGGCACCCGCGAGCGCGAGTCCCGGCACCTCCTGGAATGTCGATTGGTAGAAGGTCAGGTCCTTGTACCGCAGCGGCGTATTCACGCGGATCTCGAAGCCTTCCTTTATCTTCCCGCCGTTTTTTTCCAGAGTGACTACAGACACCCAGTCGCGGGGCCGCCCGTCGTCATAGCGCTCGTAGCGGAAGTCGTCCAGGTGGAGAAGCGAGCCGTCAGGAAGGTTGACGCCGTCTCCCGGCGCCAGCAGCACCGAGCCTGCCTTGTGCCCGGAGAACGACCAGATGCTGCCGATGACAAGCGCCATCAGTCCGACATGCAGCATGTCGGGACCGTGGTGGCGCCTGGCCTTCTTCTTCAGTTCGCGCAGGAAACGTTTCACTGTACAGGCGGACAGGTTGGCGAAGAACGCGAACGCCGGCAGTATGAACAGTATCGATCCGAAGAAGTTGTCGAAACCGGTCTGGACGACTAGCTCCGCGACGAGTTTGGGATATCTGTTTTGGTAATCCTCTTCGGCCAAGCCCTGCGGGACGAGCGTCGCGAGGCTGCTGGCGGCCGCCAGGTAGATTATCAGGCCGATCCCCAGGCGTATCGACGTTATCCGCGCGATGAATTTGTTCAAACTGCCCCCACAGACCAAGTATTGCAACCTTCGGACGCCACCGGCTTCGAGACTACTTTACTCCGACGGAAATTGTCAACTTAACTAAAATACTAATATATAGATTTTTATTTATCTATTTACACAGTCCGTTCGGAATAGTATTATTACCCCGCAGGAACAAGGGTCCTGCAGGCCGTCGGCCTCGAATACAACGCGCAAGGAGGTTCCATCGTGAATACGGCGACCTCAGCGCGAGCGATGCTTGTGCTTGCCTTCTTTGGTATCGGAGCGCTGACCGTACATGCTACGGGTTCCAGTTGCGTCGACTGCCATACGAATGAAGCGACCATGCAGAAGCTC
>CAZKJA010000227.1:0-6390 GCA_964552925.1 uncultured Treponemataceae bacterium | reverse complement strand
AACCTGCCTCCGCGCTCCGTCCGGGAAGTCGTGCCGTGGCGCTTTTCCCCGCCAGACCCTCCGGTTTCCCTCCGGGCCCCTCGGGGCCGGCCAGGCGGGCCTCATCCGCTTCGAGGGCATCGCGTATCTCGGCGGCCCTGCGTACGACGGCGATTGGCAGACCCGCGAGCTTCGCCACGTGGATGCCGTACGAACCGGCGGCCGGTCCGGGCACGACGTGCTTCTTGAACACAACCTCGCCTTCCCGTTCCTCGACGGCCATCGACAGATCGACGAGCCGTTCGTGGCGCAGTGTGGTCAGCTCGTGGTAATGCGTCGCAAACAAGGTCCTGGATCCGCAGGCGTCGAGCACGTGCTCGCTTACGGCCCAGGCTATCGCGAGCCCGTCGAGCGTGCCGGTGCCCCTGCCGACTTCGTCCATAATGACCAGGCTGGCCGGCCCCGCGTTGTTGAGGATGCTCGCCGTCTCGTGCATCTCGAGCAGGAATGTCGATTCACCCCTGGCGAGGTTGTCCTGGGCCCCCACCCGGCAGAAAATCCTGTCGACGGCCCCTATGCGGGCCGAGCGCGCGGGTACGAAGGAGCCCGCCTGCGCGAGGAGGACTATAAGCGCGTTCTGCCGCAAGAATGTAGATTTTCCCGCCATGTTGGGACCCGTAATCAGCGCGAACATCGTCTGGCCGCCATCGAGGTGCACGTCATTTGGCACGAATTCCCCCGAAGGCAGGTAGGCTTCCACGACGGGATGCCGCCCTCCCTCGATATGCAGGTCGAGCGAAGCGTCTACGACCGGCCGTACGTATTCCCTCGTCGTCGCCGTCCACGCGAACGACGCGGCGCAATCGAGCGAGGACAATTCCTGGGCAGTGGCAAACAGCGCCGGCGCGGCGCCGGCCATCTCGTGCATGAGCGCGGAGAGGAGGGAGCGCTCGATATCGAGGATCTTCTCCGCCGCGCCGTTGATCTCCGATTCCAGTCGGCCCAGGCGTTCGGTGGTATAACGCTCGCCGTTGGCTATCGACTGCCGCCTGATGAAATGCGGCGGAGCGGACTGGGCGGCGTTCCTGGACAATTCCAGGTAGTACCCGATTATCCTGTTGTACCTGACCCTGAGCCCGGCAAGTCCCGTGGCGGCTCGCTCCTCTTCCAGATAGGCCTCGAGCACGCCGTGGGCGTCTGCCTGAAGGCTCCTCTGCGCGTCGAGTTCCCCGTTCCAGCCGTCCCTTATGACCTTTCCGTCGGCCGGGGAACCGGCCGGGTCGTCAAAAATAGCAGCGGCGAGCGTGTCGACGAAAGCTTCCAGCGCGCTGCGGCGTTCCCCGTCGGCGCAGACGGCCAGGGACGGGGGAGCCGCCGTCGGGAGAGCCTGGTTGATAGCCAGCGCGATCCTGACGGTATCCCTCAGCGCGACGAGATCCCTGGGGTTGGCTCGCTCCATCGACAAGCGCGTGGCGAGGCGCTCCAGGTCCCTGCACGAACCGAGCATCGAGCGTATGCGTTCCAGCGAACGCTGCTCCCTGTAGAGCGCATCCACAGCGTCGAGCCGGGTGTTTATTGCCGCGGGGGAGCGGAGCGGCCTCTGCAGGCGCCCCCTGAGCTCCCGCGACCCCATCGCTGTACGCGTATTGTCGACTATGCCGAGCAGGCTGAACGCCTTGCCCCCGTCCCTCAGGTTCCGGTCGATCTCGAGGTTCTTCTGGCTGGAGTCATCTATCACCACATGCTCTTCATCGTCTGCGCCGCGTAGCGTCCTGAGCTGGGCGGGCGGGCTCTTCGCCGAATCCCGGATGTACTCGAGGAGCGCCCCGGCCGCGGCCAACGCCGGGTCGTCGTCCCGGAACCCGAATCCCTTCATGCTCGTTGTCCCGAAATGCCCGAGCAGGGCCGAACGCCCCTGCTCGACGGAGAAGGTCCAGTCCGGATACCGGTTGAGCACCGTAAGCGGGTTTTCTTCCAGGAGCCGCACGACCCTTGAATCATCGAGCGCAGATTCGCGGATCAACAACTCCCTGGGCGACAGGCGGTACAAGTCGCGGCGCAAGTGCTCCAGATCGGTGCCGGCGAACGATTCCGCCCGGAATTCGCCCGTCGAGGCATCCGCCCACGCGAGCGCCATAGTGTCGCCGAAGGCTCCGAAGGCCGCGATGTAATTGTTGGCGCCCGAATCAAGGTAGTCGTCATCGATGACGCTGCCCGGCGTGAGCACCTCGACCACTCCGCGTTCTATTATGCCTTTTCCCTTGCCCGGGGCTGTCAACTGCTCGCAGATGGCGACCTTCTTGCCTGCTTTCAGCAGGCGGGAAATATAGGCCCGCGCGGCGTGATGCGGCACGCCGCACATCGGGGCATCCTGCCTGTGGGTAAGCGTCAGGTTCAAGAGGGCGCTGACCTCGATGGCGTCGGCGTTGAACATCTCGTAAAAGTCGCCGAGCCTGAAAAACAGGATCTCGTCCTTGTGAAGGTTCTTGATGCGTTGGTATTGTTCATGGAGGGGAAGCTGTTCGGCCATTGCCGTTGCATTATAGGATAACTTGGGCTAGGATTCAATCGAGGCCGTAGCCTTGATGCGCTACAGAGGTCTCGCCATCACAGTGTCGCGAGGCGAATGTGGAAGAAGCCCTTTTTCTGAAAGAGACCAACAAGCACATATACATCAAGGCTCAAGGACACGTGACGGCGAACTCCTGCCCCGAGCTCAAGACCCGGGTCTTCGACAGGCTCGAGGCCAAGCCCGCTGTCGACGAGGTCGATATCGACCTGAGCGATTGCGAATACATGGATTCGACCTTCATGGGCCTCATCGTCGGCTTCAACAAGCGCTTCCTGCGCTTTTCCAGCCACCCCGTCAGGCTCTACGGTACCAACGAGACGTGCTTCAAGCTGCTCAAAACCATAGGCGTCGCCCGGCTGGTCGAGTTCGTCGACAATCCTGTCCGCTTCCCGGAACCGCTGGAACGCCTCGGCTCGGGGCGCAAGGCAGGAGCGGGCATGGTGCTCAAGGCCCATGAAGAACTTATGGAATTATCCGAGGAGAACGAGCGTAAATTCTCGGCTCTCCGTACTATACTCGGCGACGCCGCGAAGGAAGAGGCCGGCGAGGATTGACTTCAACGCCCGAGCAGGGCTTGTATTATCTTGTCGCTTATATCGATCATGGGACTGAACCAAATCACCGATGAACCGACATCCGAAGCGTCGCGCGAACTTATGACCAGGGAGTACCCCTCGGTCTCGGCTATAGTCTGGACGGTCCTGTACAGCATCTGGACGAACGCGTCGCCCTTCGCCAGCGACTGGGCCTTGGCATCGAGATCCGCCTGCTTGACCTTCACGAAGTCCGACAGGAACTGGGCTTTCCTGTACAAAGTCTCATCAAACGCCTTGAGGGCCGCCGGATCAGCGGCGGAAAGCACCTCGAGCCGCTTGTGCTGGAGTTCTTTTATCTCGTTGCTCAGCGTGACGATTTCTTCCTGGACCCGGAGTTTCTCTTCCTCAAAGGAACGTACGGCCATCGAGTCCTTGTAGTACGTCATGTACACTTTTTGCAGGTCGATTACGGCGACCCTCGTTATCTGCTGCGCGAAAAGCTGGGTGGCGAGCGCCGCCAGCATGATGGCCAGGACTGACAGTTTTCTCATCGGACGTATCCCTCCAGGATGCCCCGCCCTCTCCGGCATTGAATCCAGGGCGGGGCTCGGCTAGTTAATCGAGGTTCGTGGTTACGCTCAGGACGAAGTCCCAGGAATCGCTGGCCGGCTTGAAACCGCCGTCGTACACGAATCGCTTGGCGAAATAAATGCGGAAAGGAAACTGCAGTATCAGGAAGCGCAGGCCGTATCCAGCGCTGAACGCGAAGTTTTCCAGGGACATGTCCGAAAGGCCCGCACCGATATCAAAGGCGGCCTCCGAATCCTGATTCACTGTATTCGCGACGTTGAGCAGGCCCGTTTCGGAGGAGAGCAGCGCCGCGCTCAGGAAGCCGTCGAGGGCCAGTACGTTGGGTACCAGGGGGATGCGAAGTTCGAGCCAATTGTCCCACAGCGCCGTTCCGTACGTCGATGCGAGGGTCGACCACCCCCTGCCGACGAAGGTTCCGTCGATCGCGAGCATCTTGGAATCGGAAGCCTCGACCTCGTCCCTCCACGGTTGCGCGATGAGCGTGGAGAACTTCGTGTGTCCGCCGAGAACGGCCTTGAATGACCAGGCGGGCGTGATGGGGAACTCCACAAGCTTGACGAAGGCGTCGAGCCTGGTATCGGAGCGTATGAAATGGTTCAATTCTCCGTTGAACCATCCGGTGAGCGCGAGCCTCTGGCTGGCGTAATACCCGTTCGACGGGTCGTACCACAGGTCCAGCTTGTTCAGGTAGACGCGACCGTAGATCGAGTTGGAGAGGAGCCACCTGTCGAGGTTTTCGGCTATTGTGGAGTCGAAAGGACGGTACTGGTCGTCGTCATACGTCTTCATTCCCAATTCATGGACCATGCCCGGCATGAGACCGAGCGTACCAAGGGGGGTTTCGAAGCGGAAGCCGACAGAGTAGCCCAGGCTGAAGGTCCAGGTATCGTAGCTCATCTTGTTGACCGTGGGCACCGCGAAACCGGCTGCTTCCCATTCAGCGTAGCTGTTGTACGGATCGGGAGCCGCCACAGGATCTCCGTATTCGAAAATCGGGCCCGCGGAGTCCTGGGCCGCCTGGAGGGCCGAGTGCGCGAAGGAGAACTCCACGGATCCTGATATCCGCCTGCCGAGCAGCCAATCGTCGCCGAACGAGAAGGTAAGGTCCTGGGATGCGATGGCAAGGTTCGTTTCCAGCGCCACTTTCTGCCCATTGCCCAGGAAATTGATGTCGCTCCAATTGACGAGCCCGATTATCGGGAAGCTGCCCGAGCTTGCGCTCGGCGTATACGTGAGGCCGAACTGTATGGAGGCCGTGCTCTGCTCCTCGACGTTTATGAGCAGGTCGACCATCAGATCCTGGCTGCCTTGTTCGTATTCGGGAACTATCGACGAGAAATATTGCGTGTTGTACAGGTTGCGCAAGGCTTCGAGCACCTTTGTCTTGGAGAAGACGTCGCCGGATTCGAGCGGAACGAGGCGCCGCAGCACAAAATCCTTGGTCTTGGTGTTGCCAGTGAATATGATGTCCTCGATGTGGGCCTGCGGCCGTTCCTCGATGCGAAGGGTATACGTGATGGTTCCTGTGTCTTCATCGCGCGCATCGGCGAGCTTGAAGCCGTTGAATATGTACCCGTTCTCGAAGTACCTGTCGGCGACCCGTGATTGATCCTGAAGGAGCCTTTCGGTGCTGAGCACCCCGCCGGTTTTCTGCCGCAGAAGGAGGCTCAATTCCTCGCTCGAGTACAGGGTGTTGCCCTCGAAGCCCATACCTCCGTACAAATAACTCTTTCCTTCGACGATGACGAAGGTCAGCGTCAATCGGGTCGAGTTCCCTTTTTCCGCCGGCATGGAATCCCTTCGCACATCTATGACCCTGGCGTCCACGAATCCGCGCTTGCCATAGAACGCCTCAATCGCCTGCCGGCTGGCCTCGAGATCGGACTCGTTGAATTCGCCAGCCTGGAACAGTCCTTTTTCCTTGATCTTCAGTTCTCCCTTGAGCGTCGAGGTCGAAACCGAGGATACCCCCTCGAAAATTACCTTGTCGACTATGTTCTGGATGCCTTCCTCTATTGTAAATATCACCTTCACGCCCGACGGGAGCGATTCGCTCGAGGAACTCACCCGCACGTTGGGGTAACCCTTCGATTGGTACAGCCGACGTATCGCTATCTCGTCGAGCCGCATCCTCGATTCGACGAAGATCGTCTCGGTCTTGACCGACAAGGTATCGCTTATCTGGGTTGTCCGAAGCCCATCGTTGCCAACTATGGCAACTTCTATCACTGCGGGCTTTTCCTTCACCTTGAACTGGATTATGACGGCCGAACTCGCCGCGTCCGCGGGGACCGCTTCCGGTTCGATGGAATCGAAGTAGTCGAACTCATACACCTTGGCCAGCAAGTCGGTCCATAGCTCATCGGTGAAATTCTTGTTCTTGTATTGTTTGATGATCGATTCAAGATCCTTCGGAGTCACGACAACGAGTCCTTCGAACCGTATGTCTTTGATCACTTTTCCGATATACCATTCGGAGTCGGACTGACCGAACGCCGTCGCGCCTACCGCGATCAGTAAAATTATCGCCAGGATACGTTTCATGCCGATGACCTTTCTCATTTCAGGGGGATTCTCCACAGGAACGAAAACGACTGATCCACTATGAACAAGGAGTCCAGATTGTCGGGCTGGAGCTTCCATTGCAAGATGAAATGTGGCGCTTCCCACTCTAGACTGACGCTGGAGTCTAAACGCAACGAGGTTCCCGAT